>NZ_CBDTNW010000010.1:0-16562 GCF_965361815.1 Rubneribacter sp. | reverse complement strand
GAGGGGTTTGGTGGGGGTGAGACGTGGTGGTTTCCCTCTCTTTTTGTTTCACCCTCCCCCCGGCGGCGCTTCGAACCGTCCTTGCGGGTGCGGCCAGAACGGGCGGCGGACTTCTTCCGGTCGCTCGCCTTCTCGCCGCGCATGCGGCGGGCCTCCTCGCGGCGCTCGCGCAAATCGGCCGTCTCCTGCTTGAGCACCCGGTAGGACGCGAACCGCTCGGGGGCCAGCTCGCCCGCCTCCACGGCGGCACGCACGGCGCACCCGGGCTCGTCCGCGTGGCGGCAGTCGCGGAAGCGGCAGTTCGCGGCCAGCTTCTCCACGTCGGAGAACGCGGCGCCTATGCCCGCGTCGGCCTCCCACATCCCCAAGCCGCGCACGCCCGGCATGTCCACCACGAAACCGCCGCCGGGCACGGGCACCATCTCGCGGCTCACCGTGGTGTGGCGGCCCTTTCCGTCTTCGCGCACAGGCGTCGTCTCCTGCACATCGGCCCCCACCAGCATGTTCACCAGGCTGGACTTTCCCACGCCGCTCTTACCCAAAAGCACGGCCACAGACCCCTCCGGGATCAGCGCGCGCACCTCCTCCACGCCGGACGGGTCGTCCGCCGACACCACCAGCGTGCGCACGTCGGGACCCGCCAGGACCCGCACGCGGTCGCGCACCTCGGCGACATGCCGTTCGTCCTCGGCCAGATCGGCCTTCGTCAGCACCACGGTCACCTGCGCGCCCGTCTCGTAGGCCAACACCAGCTCGCGCTCGAGTCGCCGCACGTTGACGTCGGCCAGGGGCTGGGCCACGAACACGCGGTCGAAGTTGGCGGCCAGCACCTGCGGCAGCGCGCGCTCGGCGGGGTCTTTGCGCACGAAGGCGCGCGTGCGCGGCAGGATGCGCTCGATGATGCCCTTGTCATGCCCGTGCGGCACGTCAACCTCAACGAAATCTCCCACCACCGCGCGCAGCTCGTCGCCCTTCACAAGCGCCGTTGCGTGCTCGCAGCGCACGAGCGGGCCGTCCTCGCACCGCACCAGGGGGTACCCCCGGTCAAGCTTCACCACCCGTGCCTTTCGCACACGTCCTCCTCCGCGCTCGCCGCGCCGCGTTGCGCCCGCATCCGCGCTAACGCTGCCGCTCCCTCAGCCAGTAGAACACGCCCATCATGGCAAGCCCCAGCGCCACCACCGCCGCGCCGGGCGCGAACATTCCCAGGTCAAGCGGGTCTTCGGTCACCTTGCCCGGCTCCACTGCGGTCACCACCTCCGCATGCAGGTCGGACAGCCCCTCGTGCTCGGGGCACGCCAGATGGAACGTGCCCTGCACCTGCAGCGTGGTGCCCTTCGTCCCGTACGCGCCGAACGCGTCTATCTTCGCTGCGGACTCGCTCGACATGAGCACCGTGACGGTGGACGAATCGTTGGGGGACGTAAGGGTGATCCAGCAGCGCCTCCCGCTCAGGCCTTCGCTGATCTTGTCGCCCACAACCTCGCCTGTCACCTGGACGGTCTGGTTGTCGTAGTACGTGTCGGCCGTGCCCAGGTCGGTGATGGACGTGTCGTAGATGAACGAGCTGTCGGGCAGCTGCTGGGTGTTCACCGCGTTGTCGCCCTCCGGCTCCTCGGCAAACGCCTGCAGCGCAGGCACGCCCGCCAGCAGCCCTCCGCACAGCGCGCACGTTGCGGCCGCCCTCCAAAGGAGCCGCCCCGCGCGCCGCGCCCCGTCGCGAACCTCGCTCATGATCGATGCACCAACCTTCGGGGGTCAAGCGACACCACCACTTCCACCAGCAGCGCGAGCAGCGTCACGAACTCCAAACGGCCGGCCCACATCTGGAAGATGTAGAACGCCTCCAGCGTGGCCGGCATGCCCGAAACCGATATGCCCGAGGTCACGCCGCTGTTGCTGGCCATGGTCACCGACTCGAAGATGGCCTGCGTGGCCTCGTACCCATGCGCGATGCCCACAAGCGCGCCCACCGCGTACGTGGCCACGTACAGCACGAACACGGTCATGGCCTCCTTCACCACCTCGGGCGAGAGGATGCGCCGACCCACATGGTAGTAGTCCACCACCACGCGCGCGGAGTCGGGCGCCAGCGCTTCTTTGATGGTGGCCACGATGGACTTCATGATGACGCCCATGCGGCTGAACTTCACGCCGCCGGACGTGGAGCCGCCGCTGCCGCCCACGGCCATGAGCACCGCCACCACCAAAAACGCGCCCGACGAGAGCGCCGTGGTCAGCTGGTTGGTGGTGATGTTCTGAAAGCCCGTGGTCGAAAACGCCGAGATCACGGTGAACAGCCCGCGCCGCAGCATGGCGGGCAGGTCGGAAAACTCGCCACTTGCGCTCAGGGAGGCGGCGAACACGCACGTCATGACGGCCAGCCACAAAAACATGGTGCGTATCTCCAGGTCCCTGAAGAACACCTCCAAATGCCCTTTCCACACCTCGGAGTGCAAGACGAAGTTGATGGAGCCCAGCAGCATGAGCAGCATGAGCACCAGCTCGATGGAAAACGAATGGTAGTACATGACACTTTGGCTCATGGGGGCGAACCCGCCGGTGGAGAACCCGGATATGGCCAGCCACAGCCCGTGCAGCGTCGCGCGCACAGGCTCCATGCCGGCGAACAGGCACAGCACGGCGAGGATGCCCGTCGCCACCAGGATGACGCCGATGGCTATCTTGCCGATGAACTGGGCGGTTTGCACCACGTTGGGCACCACGTGCTCGCTGCGCCCCTCGGACATGTACAGGCTGGCGCCGGCGCGCTTGCCGAACAGCCCGAATGAGAGCGCCACCACGATAAGCCCCAAACCGCCCAAAAGGTGCATCATGAAGCGCCACATGTTGTCGGCGTTGGAGAGGTGGTCCAGGTCCGTGATGAGGCTGACGCCCGTGGTGGTGATGCCCGAAACGGCGTCGAACAGCGCGTCCAGATACGTGCCGTAATGGCCGGACAGATGCAGCGGCACGGCCGCCACCAGGGCTAGGACGATCCACGCCAAGCCGGTGACCACAAGCGCCTGCTGCCGGTTGAGCCGGCCGGGCTCAATGCGCAGAAAGCGCAGGACCGAACCCACGACCAGAGACACGCCGATGGTCAGCAGGTAATGGCTCGCAGGCACCCATTCCGCGCAAACCAAGGCCGTGACGAACGGAACCAGCAAGGCCAGCGACGAGAACAGAACGAGCACGCCTAGATAATGCCCGATGACCCGGATGTCGTACAAGGTGAACCGCTGCCACATGGCGCGCGCCTACCCTCGCCCCGCGGCGAACGTCGCTGTGCCCTCGCCCACGTCAGCCCACCAGGAATCGCACGAGGGTGATCAGCGCCCACAGCGCCAGCAAAAAGCACAGCAGCGTCAGCAGCACCACGCCGAACCCCAACGTCGGCGTCTCGATGCTTTGGCGTATGTTCTGCTTGTTGCGCATTGGTGTATTGTAGCATTAACGGATCGGGGATCGCACCCATTGCACGACCTGCGAAAACCTGCATCTGAGCAGATGCCGCGCCGTGAACGCGAGGGGCGGGAGCTGGCGGCGAGCGGGGCTGCGGGCGGGAGGCGGCGGCGAGTGGCCGCCGCGGAAGCCGGGGCGGCCGCCAGCTGGGGGCGCCTATCGGCAGGCGCGCCCGCTTCGACGCAGCCAGACGGCGCAGCCCAGGCCCAGCACCAGCACCCCGGCCGCGCCGGCGGCATCGACTCCTGCGGCACCTGTGCGCGCCAACAGCACCGGCGCCGGCTCCTCCACCCGATTCTCGAACGCGGCGGGGACGTCCGCGCCGTCGTAGGACACCTCGGCCGAGAGGGAGCCGTCGGCGCGGGCGACCACCGTGACGGTCGCCGCGCGCTCGGAGGCGTCGTAGACCACGCCGTCCTTGGCGAAGCCGCCCGCGGCCAGCTGGTCGGCGGTGGCCTGGTCGTAGCGCACGCCGTCGGCGTTGCAGGCGTCGCCGGGCACCTGCTCGCGCACGGTGTAGGCGTAAGTGCCCGCCTGCGCGTAGCTCAAAACGCCGAAGTCCACGGGCGCGGCGCCCTCCTCGGAGGCGTCCGCCGCGCCGTTGCTCGCCTTTGCGACGACGGCGCCCGCGGCGTCCAGCAGCTCGAAGGTGAACTGCCCCTCGGACAGCTCGCCGCCCTCGAAGCGCTTGGACGCCTCGATCCGCGCCTCGCCCGACGCGGCGTACTTGTTGGAGAAGCTCGCCTGCGCCCGCTTTCCGGCCTCGACGGCGCCCGTCGCGCCCTCAAAGCCCGTCAGCGTCCAGCCGGCAGGCACGTCGACCTCGGCCACCTCGTAAGCGCATCCGTCGTCCAGGCCCTCAACGACCGCGGTCTGGCCGCCCTTGAGCACAACGACGCCGTTCGCGGCGGTCCGCTGCTCGGCGCCCACCGTGTAGGGGCCGCTGTAAGGCTTGCCGTCCACCGTCAGCTCGAAGCGGAACTCCTGCTCGCCCGACGGCCCGCCGGCCATCGCGCCGGAAACGACCTTGGAGATTGCCAGCGAGCCGGGACCGGCCTCCCACTGCGCGTACAGGTTGACCTCGGCCGGCAGCAGCCCCGAGAGGTAGTCCTGCGCGAACGTGGCCCGGTCGGCGTAAGATGTGCCGGAGCCGTCGGGCTCGGTGTTCCAGCCCAGGAAGGAGTGGCCCTCCCACGTGAAGCCCAGGGCGTCCAGGACGGCGTCGCCGTCCTCCCAGTCGACCGTCTGCACCGGCATGGCGCCGCCCGCGGCGCCGTTGGCGTGGAAGACGAAGTCCACGAGCGTGTCCCACACGTAGGTGCCCGCGGGCGCCGCCGCGCCGGGGTAGGCCTCCGCGAAGCCGCCGGGCTGGTGCGACGTGCCCTTCTGCTGCTCGCCGCCCTCCAGCCGTATCCACGCCTGCTTGACCGTGGCCGGCGTGGGGAGCGTCGTGAGCACCTGGCCGGTCGTCTGGGCGTAGGCGCCCTTGAAGGAGAAGTCGTCCCCCAGCGTGATCATCCGCAGCGCCGGCATCTGACGGAACATGTTCGACATGTCCGTGGCGCTCGAGGTGTCGAAGGTGCCGATGTCAAGCGACGGCAGCGAGGAGCAGCGATCGAACATGTCCTTCATGCTGGTGACCTTCGCCGTGTCGAAGTTCGACACGTCAAGCGACGTCAGGCCCGAGCATCCGGCGAACATGCCGCCCATGTTCGTGACGTTCGCCGTGTTGAAGGTTGACAGGTCAAGGTCCGTCAGGGAGCTGCACTCGGAGAACATGCAGTACATCGTGGTGACGCTTGAGGTGTCGAACATCGACACGTCAAGGTTTTGCAGCTTCGGACAGTTGTGGAACATGCTCGTCATGTTCACGACCTTCGACGTGTCGAAGCTCGACAGGTCGATGGACTCCAAAGACGTGCAGTTGTAGAACACGTAGGCCATGTTCGTAGCGTTCGAGGTGTCGAACGTCGTCACGTCGATGGTGGTGAGGGACTTGCAGCCGTTGAACATGCTGGACATGTTGGAGATGTTCGCCGTGCTGAAGTGCGAGAGGTCCAAAGAGCCAAGGGACTCGCACTGCTCGAACATGCCGGACGCGTTCCACACCCGCTCGGAGTCGAACGACGTTATGTTCAAGGAGGTGAGGGCCTTGCAGCCGGCGAACATCTTGTCCATGCGCGTGACGTTCTCGGTGTTGAAGAACGACAGGTCAAGGGACGTGAGGGAAGAGCAGCCGTTGAACAGGTAGCCCATGTTCGCTATGTTCGTGGTGTCGAAATTCGGCCCGAACGTGATGGAGTCCGAAGTCAGGCTGGAGCAGCCGGAGAGCAGCTTCGATATGTCCGTGACGTTGCCGAGCGAGAGGTTGGTGAAATCGACGCTGGTCATGTTGCTGTGCGTCGAGAACATCGTGGAGATGGACACCGCGGCCGTCGTGCCCGGGGCGAAAGACGCGCTCTTCACGTCGCTCGCGAAGGCGGCCCAGGGGGAGTTGCACTCCTTGTCGCCCGCAATCGACACTCCCGTGCCGCTGATCAGGAGGTGGCCGGCGTCGTCAAGCTCCCATTTCCAGGTGCCCATGTCGCCGCTTTGCACCACGGCCCTGGCGGAAGCGGCGGCAGGCGCGCTGCCTGCGGCGGGCGTCAGGAGCGCCGAGGGCGCTGCGGGATTCTCGTCGGTCGCGTCCGCTGCGTTCGCCGCGTCAGCTGCGGCGGGCGCGTCGGTTGCGGCGGGCGCGTCGGCTGCGGCGGGCGCGTCGGCCGTATCCGCCGCATTCGCCGCATTCGCCGCGTCGGCCGCGTTCGCTGCGTTCGCGGCGTCCTCCTGCGCCAAAGCGACGAAGACTTGCGTCGGGAGCAGCGCGGTCGAAATGAGCAGCGCCGTGAACAGCGCTAATGCTCGTTTATACGCCCCCCCCCCGTTTCGTTTTCGCATCACGGACCTCAGTGCCTCCATGGGCAGCCTCCTTCTGTGCCGTCATCATGGGTGCTCGCCGCGAAGCGGACGGCGGGCGCGAGCGCGCCTGCCGAAGACCGGCACCCGGTTGGTAATGCGACCATTGTAGGGGCTTTCATGTTTCGCACACGGGGGCGGCGCTTCTGGTTCAAATACGAGTTGATGCCCGCCGTCGCGCCTTACCCTTGACGCCAGCGATTGAAGGCTGCGAACAGCTCCTGCGGGCGGGGCATGGCAAGGCCGCACGTCGGGCAGCCATGGGCGTCGAGCGCGGCCCAACCCTCGCTGCGGACCATATCGAACAGGCGCGCGACCGCCTCCTGCGGGGAAAGGCTGCCCGCCAGCAGGCCCTTCTCCTGAGCTAGGCGCACCATCTGAGCGAGCGCGGCCGTCTGCTCGGCGTCCACCAGCTGTTCGACCAACCGCAGGTCGGCAGACCCATCGCCCACCCGCATGCCATCGCGCCCGAGCAGCTTCACCTTGACGCGGTCATCCCGCCCGTGCCGCTCGGCGCCGCCGCGCATACCGCGACCGCGCGCCCCGCGCCCGCCGCCTTGCGCACCGCGCCTGCCGTCGTGCGCACCGCGCCTGCCGCCCGCGCCCCGCGCGCCGCCATCGCGCCCGCCCGGGCCGCGTTCCGCGCTCATCCCGCGGTCGCTTCCGACCTCGCTGCGGTCCGCACCCTGGCCGCCGCCGCTTCCAACCGCTCCGCGCTCATCGCTCATCGTGCCGCCGCGCATCGGCACGACCTTCCCTATCGTCCGTCGCGCTTCCGGCAGCTTGAACGGCGGCGTCCCGGAGCCAAGCGGCGACGCCCACTCGCTGCACGCGGCGCGCACGCGCTCCGTTATGTCGTGCGCTTCGTAGCGCTCCATCTGCACCACCGTGTCCGCCGTGAAGAAAAACGCCCCCGAGCTGCCCGCCACCAGCACGGTGCTCACGCCCGCCGTCTCGTACAGGTCGCGCACGCGTTCGACGAACGGCGTGATGGGCTCGTCTTGGCGGCGCACCACCGCCTCCATCAGCTCGTCACGCACCATGAAGTTGGTGGCCGAGGTGTCCTCGTCAACCAAAAACGCGCGACAGCCGGCCTCCACCGCTTCCACCGCGCCCGCCGCCTGGGACGTGCTGCCGCTCGCATCGGTCGTGGAGAAGCGGCGGGTGTCGCGCCCGTCGGGCAGGTCGTTGATGAACAGCGAGATGTCCACGTCGCGCACCGACCGCCCGTCTTCGGCCCGCAGCTTCACGGCGGTGTCGTCGGTGACGACCAGTTCCCGCCCGTCGCCGAGCACGTGGTTGTACACGCCTTCCTGCAAAGCTTTGAGCAGGGTCGATTTGCCGTGATAGCCCCCGCCCACAATGAGCGTGACGCCGCGGCGCACGGCCATGCCCGTCGTGGGGCCGCGATGCGGCAAATCAAGCGTCACCCGCAAGGACTCCGGAGAGGAGAACGGGCGCGCGCCCCGCATCGGTCGGCTGGACACGCCGCTTTCGCGCGGCAGCACCGCCCCGTCGGCCACGAAGGCCACCAGGTCGCGGCGCTCAAGCTCCTTGCGCGCGGCCCGCTGATCGTCCGCCAACTCCGTTGCGGCGCGCACGGCGGCGCGGGCCTCTTCGTTGTAGGAGCCGTAGTGCAGCGCGGCCCGCACGCAGCGCGGCACGAAGTCGAACAGCATCTTCTCCAGCGCCGAGGCGTCGACGGTGCGGCCGTGCGCGGGAAAGCCCGCCTCAAACCGCACGACGATGCCGAAAGCCCCCGCCTCGCACGCCGAGCGCGCCAGCACCTCGGGTCCCGGGCGGCTCGTGGCCAGAAGGCCGCTTTTGCCCGAACCGCCCACCTTGCAGCTGAACCGAGCCAGCTCGCGCGAGAAGCGCCGCACCAGATGGTCTTCGAACGCGATGCGGCGATGAGGCTCGTCGTGCAGATCGGGCGGGAACGCAGCCCGGTCGGCCGCCACGCGCACGGACAGCCCCGAGGGTGCGGCGAACGGATCGCCCTGCACGTGGTCGATGGACAGTTCGAAGCCGTCGAAGGCGTAGCGGCCGCGCAGCCCCTTGTACGCCGGGTACCCCCGACGGTCGATGCCGCGCAGTCGCGCGCGCAGGTCGTTCGCTGTCTGCATGCTGCCCTCCTTGCGACGGCAGGGCTTCGCGCCGCGCCGCGCGCGCCCTGCGGAAACGCCGCCGGCAAGGCGAAGAGGCCGGCGGCGACTCGAACATGTTCCAGTCCGGCATTGTACCGCATGCGCCCCGCGTTCGGCCGCGACGCCGAAGGACGCCCAGCCGCACCGCCACGCTCCTTCGTTCCGCCACTGCGCCCCCACATCGTCGTGCGCGCAATGCCGCGTTCGCGCGCACCATCGCACGCGAGCCGCCGCTCCCGCACTCCCGTCCGCCCGCGAGCCACCATGCCTGCGCCCCCGTCCGCACGCCGCCATGCCTGCGCCCCCGTCCGCGCGCTGCCCTCCGTGAGCTGCACGCCTGCGCCCCGTCCGCGAGCCGCCGCGCCCGCGCTCCCGCACCGTTACGCTTCCACGCCCCGCACCGTCGCGATAATCCTAAAGTGCGCGAAATTTTCCTGAGATGGTCAAAATCCCGGCGAGTCGGGGCTTTTCGCCACGTACGGAAGAGCATCCGGATGAAGCGGGAAGCTGTGACCTGGCCTTTCTCTTGGGCGCCCATAAACACGCCCGCGTTTTGCCCCGAAAATCCCCCGACTTGCCAAGATTTTGACCATCTCAGGAAAATTTCGCGTATCTGCGTACCGTCTCGGGGTCTGCGCGCCGTTTCGCTACCATCCACACGCCGCTTCGTCGCGTATCCGCGCGACGTTTCGCGCGCCGTCGCGCCGTTTCGTGCATTCGAACGTCGTTTCGTGCATTGCAGAGATGTTTCGCATGCCGTCGCTGCCATGTTTCGTGCGTGAGTCCCTCGGCAGACACGCGGCACCTCGCAATTCAATGCCCATCGATCCAATCGCTGGCGCCCTCTTCAACCCGCCTCCGCCCCCGCCCGCCCGCCATCGCCCGAACGCGTGAACCCGATGGCGGAATCGCGCTCTTCGGACGACGGCGGGAACCGGGACGGGAAGAAGGGGCCTTTAAGAAACCTTGCAGTATTCAGCGGCTTCCCGACCGGCAACGCGACCGGAATTGACGTTGTTGGCGTTGCAGGACGCGGGAACCATGACAGTGTACGTTTCCAGGTAAAGCTCGCAGCCGTCGGTTCCCACGGCATAGAGGCCGGGAATGGGCGATCCCGACGCATCGACGACTTCGAACCGGCGATTGGTGGCAATCCCCCCTATGGTCGAGAAATAGAACAGGCCGTGCTTGAAAGCCCAGTAGGGACCTTCTTCGAACGGAATCAGCATCTCCGGATCCTTGTTGAAGTCCTCATCCGATCCATCGCGGCAAAAACCGTTATAGCGCTCAATGGATTCTTGCAGCGCGTCGGCATCGACCTCCATCAAAGAGGCAAGCTCCTCAATCGTGTCAGCCTTGTAGGCTTTCGCCCCGGCGCCCAAAGCGTCTTCGGCGGCCTCGACAATGCCGGGCGTCACGTTCTCTTCGACCCATTGGAGTCCTGCGTTTCCAATCACGGCAAACGACCGGCCCTGCGACATCACCGTATTGGCCATATAGGCCTGGTTGGCAACAATGCAGTTCTCATTCGTGTACCGCTCTCCGTCTCCGTTCACAAAGACGAACGGCCCTCCGTTGCGAACGCCCATCGCACCGAGCGGCGTCTCGAACGCATATCCTTCAACGCCCGGCTCGCGCATGATGCAATGGCGCTGACGCACGTCCACCCCGCCTGCCGCCACGGCCATGTCGATTCCGTCCCCCTCGTGGTGCGCGAACCCCTTTCGCGTGATGGAGGAGACATCCACGCCCATTTCGGCGAGTTTTTCGTCGCTGTCCGCATATCCTCCCGATGCCAAGACAACCGCCCGGCAATCAATCTGGACAACGGTGCCGTCGTCTTTCTCCGCACGCACTCCGAGCACGGCTCCGTCGTCGTCGGTCAACACCTGACGGGCGCGTGTGTTGAAGCGAATGTCCCCTCCAAGCGATTGGACTCTGCCCACCATGGGGGCGATGTAGCTGCTCCCGGTTCCGCTGGCGAACCAATGGAATCCGTCAACCTGACCTTGCCCGTGGTAGTTGTCCACATCGCCGAATTCAACGCCCTGCTCCATGAGCCACTCGATATTGCCCGCGCTTGCCGACACCAGATCTTTCCAACGCAACGCGTCCACCCGATAATTGAAGAACTCCAGCTCTTTGGCCACGATGTCCTTGAGCGAGAACTCGATGCCCCTCTCTTTTTGCAAAGACGACCCGCAAGCGAACACGCCTTCTGTTCCCTGGCCGTTCCCCCCTGCGACGTCGCTCGCTTCAAGCGTTATCACCTTGGCGCCCGATTCCAAGGCAGACACTGTCGCGGCAAGCCCGGATATTCCAGCCCCCACAACCACCACATCCGCCTCTGCCGTCTCGTCGGGTTGCGGCAGTTCGACCATTCCTTCGGCGGATGCGCGGCCCTCCTCGTTGGAACCCGCTCCTCCTGCAGGGGAACAGGCCGTCGCAAACCCCGCCAAAGCCGCAACCACACCGCTTGCCGCAGCCCCTCGCACAAACGTCCTGCGCGTACAATTCATCTGCTCCTCCTTTCGCCGGCCGCGCAGCCTTGCCGCTTGGCCTCTTGACCTCTTCGCAGCCTCTTTCAGTTTCGGCCGCGCAAGCGCATTGTGCGCGCCGCCCCCGTTCGCGGCATCAATCGGAAGCATGTCTTTAGCAGCTGCAGCATCAATGAAAAGTATTGATTTTTGCGAAACGCAACAATATGCCTGATGAAAGAGTCCATGCATTGCAGGCCGCCGCAATCCCGCCAGCCGCAAATCCGCACTACGAGGCTACAATAGTCAAAGGCCGTATGGCGCAAGGAGGCAATCGGCACGATGTCGTCAATAAGAAAAGATGCACCCGCCTTTCTTGGGGGCGGTCTTCTTTGGGCTTGGAGCTTTCTCTTTTTCTTCAGCCAGCCGCCACGCATCGAAGGCATAACCTCTTTGCAGGGGGACCTCCTTTACTTGGGAGGCGTTCTTGTCGTGTCCCTTTTTTGCGCGGCCCTTCCAAAGCGCTTCGGAGAGCTTCAACATCATCTGTGGCTGGCTTGGGCAGGTTGCGGCCTGATCGTCGCAGGCACATCGACGCTTGCCGTGCTCAACGTTGCCGGAGAGCGCTTTTCGCTCGGCAGCGCCCATGCGGTTGCGGAGGTCCTCGTCGGCCTTGGCCAGGGAGGTTTTTGGATCGCGTGGGGCGAGGCGATGGCAAAGCGGGGTTTCGAAGGCGCCGAGACCACCATGCTCCGATGGACGCCCGTCTTGGCGGCCTCTTTCGTCATCGCGTCCCTCATGAGAAGCACGTTCGATATGCCGCTTCCTTTGCTCGCGCTAGCAGGGAACGCGCTTCCTATTTGCTCCCTGGTGTGCTTTCTCAAGCTGACGGGCGACCCGGCGTTTGGCGTTTCGGGAGCCGCCGACATCCCTTCAGAAACGCAAGAGGATGAAGCACCTCGGCCCTACCTGGCCAGACATGCGAAAAGGCTCTGCAGCATCGGCTGCGTCTTCACCGCGATCTCCTTTGTATGGAACTCGTTTTTCAGCCATAACGCTGTCAATTTCGAAGAGTGCGTGCTTCTATTCGCGTTGGGATCCGCCCTCTCCACGATTATCATGCTGAAGGTTATCGACGCCACGAAACGATTCGACCTCACGACACTGTACCAGTGGTCGCTGCCCGCCCTTATCCTAGGCGTTGCGTTCATGCAATTCCCCGGAAAAGGAAGCGCTTACGCTGCCTTCATATGCCTGATATGCGTGAATGTGGGTTTCGAGATCATGTCCAAGCTTTACTTCGTCCATCTTGCGCAGCGCAATCGCTCGGAAGCCACCCGCATCATTGCGCTCGGATTCTCAATGGGGACAACGGGCGGCATGGCGGGAACGCTTTTCGAGAAGATGTCTTCGGAGCTTGGAAACCCGGAGATTTCGTTCGGCTGCATCATCATGACACTGTTCTTTTTCGCTTTGATGGCGTCGATGACGCAAAGCGCAGAACAGGCGGATGTCGCGGAACGACGTAACCCGATTGGCGGAGAGGAAGCCGAGTCGGACCTCGCAAGACGCTGCGGCAAGGTTTCCCAAAGGTTCAAACTTTCGCAGCGCGAGCAAGACGTGCTGTTCCTTTTGGCTCAGGGACGCAGCAGAACCTACATTCGCGAGGCCCTTTTCATCTCGAAGGGAACGGTGGACACCCACATCCATCATATTTATGCGAAGGTCGGAGTTTCATCGAAGAATGAGTTGTTGTCGATGATCCTCGACGGCTGAGAACCGCAAAAGGAACGCGACGACGACCACGCTTTGCCTTGCCGTCGCCGTGCGATTTTTCGTTTGCGACGCTCCCCGCAAGCGGGCGATAGGCTGTCCGCACCTCCCCTTTCAACACCTCATACATAAAATGGCAATGAACTTGGAAATTTTCGTCCGCAGCAAAAACGAACCGCATGCTGCTCGCCGCGAGCGGCAATGGCCTCCTCCGCTGAACCAACGCAGATGTGAAATCCCGTCGGTTCGATGGAGGACTCGACGGAGGGCAACCCTAAAGTGCGCGAAATTTTCCTGAGATGGTCAAAATCCCGGCGAGTCGGGGGATTTTTGGGGCAAAACGCGGGCGCGTTTATGAGCGCTCAAGAGAAAGACCAGGTCACAGCTTTCCGCTTCATTCTGATGCCCTTCTGTGCGTGGCGAAAAGCCCCGACTTACCGGGATTTTGACCATCTCAGGAAAATTTCGCGCATCTGCACGTTGTTTCATCGCGTCTTCGGCTTTCCCCTCGCTTGCTCGGTAGCCTTGGGTGCGGGGCATATCGTCTACCGTAATGGAAGTTCACCTTATGATACTTGTTGTGAACGGCAACGAATCCGGAATCAGACATATGCCCGACATTGGGAGCGTGCAGCCCCGACACTGGCGTCGCGCAGGTCCACACGATCCCAACGCTGGCATCGCACGGGTCCGTGCGCGCCCAACGTTGACACCGCATGCGACCCATGCGCACCCAACACCAGGCCGCATAGGGCCCGTGCGCTTGGTTTCGCACGTTTTCGCTGGAATGTTTCACGTGAAACATTCCGTAAACGCAGAAGGACCCGGCAGCTAGCCGGGTCCTTCGCGCATCGCACCTTGGGAAAGAGGGGGTGTGCGCCTCGCGCATCGCATGCGCGCCGTACGCATGCCGCATGCACGCGCGTCCCGCGCGGGCGAACACCTGCGGATCGACACCGCCTTGCCGCACCGCCCGAAAATCCAGCGAAACGCCCGGCGCGCCCTGCGCACGCGCACGTGTGCGCATGCGTCCCGCGCATTCCACTCGCACGCTTCACGTGCGGTCGAACGCCTCCCGCACACGCGCACGCGCGTCCCGCGCGGGTGTGCGCCCACCAGCGCGCCGGCAGCTACGCCATCAGTTTGGTAACCGCGTTCGCGTACGCCACCGGGTCTTCAAGCGGCATGCCCTCCACCAAAAGCGCCTGGTTGTAGAGGATGTCGGCGTACAGCTTCACCTTGTCGGCGTCGCCGGCCTCCTGCGCGGCGCGCAGAGCCTCGAACACGGGGTGCTTCACGTTCAGCTCCAGCACGCGCTGGGACTTCACATCCTGGCCGTCGGGCGCCTGCGACAAGATGCGCTCCATCTCAAGCGACACGGGACCCGCCGCGGTGATGCACGCCGGCGCGTCGGTGAGCCGCGACGACACGGCCACCTTCTCCACCGCATCACCCAGCGCCTCCTTCATGGCTGCGAACAGGGCCTCGTTTTCCTTGGCGGCCTCTTCGGCCTCCTTCTTCTCCTCCTCGGAGGCCAAATCCAAGTCGCCCGACGCCACGTTCTTGAGCTCCTTGGGGCCGGTGCCCTCCACGGGCTTGTCCTCGGCGTCCAGCTCGGGTTCGGGGCCGTAGGTCATCATGGCCTGGAAGCAGAACTCGTCCACGTCCTTTGTGCACAGCAGCACGTCGTAGCCCTTGCCCAGCACCGTCTTCACGATGGGCATCTTGGCCAGGCGGTCGATGTTCTCGCCAGCGGCGTAGTAGATGGCCTTCTGGTCGGCCGGCGCGGCCTCCAGGTACTCGTCCAGCGTGATGAGCTTCTGCTGCTTGGCGGAGTAGAACAGCAAAAGCTCGCCCAGCTCGTCTTTCAGCATGCCGTAGCTGGTGTAGATGCCGTACTCCAGCCCGCGGCCGAAGTTCTCGAAGAAACGCTCGTACTCCTCGCGGTCGTTGTCGCGCATCTTCTTCAGCTCGGAGGTGATCTTTTTCTCCACCTTCTTGGCGATGGCGCGCAGCTGGCTGTTGTGCTGCAGCGTCTCGCGGCTGATGTTGAGCGTGAGGTCTTGGCTGTCCACCACGCCGCGCACGAAGTTGTAGTGGTCGGGCAAAAGCTCCTCGCACTTCTCCATGATGAGCACGTTGGAGCTGTAGAGCGCCAGCCCCTTCTTGAAGTCCTTGCTGTACAGGTCGTACGGCGCACGGCTGGGGATGAACAGCAGCGCGTCGTAGGAAAGCGCGCCTTCGGCGTGGATGCTGAACGTGCGGGCAGGGTCGGCGAAGTCGTGGAAGTCGGTCTTGTAGAACTCGTTGTACTCCTCGTCGGTGACCTCGGACTTGCCGCGCTTCCAGATGGGGATCATGGAGTTGATGGTGTCAAGCTCGGTGTAGCTTTCGTATTCGGGCTGGTAGTCGTCGCCGGCGTCCTCGGGCTTGGGCTTCTCGCGGGTTTTGGACACTTCCATCTGCACGGGGTAACGCACGTAGTTGCTGTAACGCTTGATGAGGCTTCTCAGACCGTATTCGGACAGGAAGGTGTCGTAGCTCTCTCCGGTGCCGTCGCTGTTGGCCGTGTTGTCCTTGAGCGTGAGGATGACGTCGGTGCCGTGGCCCTCGCGCTCGGCCGGCTCGATGGTGTAGCCCTCCACGCCGTCGCTTTCCCAGGCCCACGCCTCGTCGGAGCCGAACGCGCGCGACACGACGCGCACCTTCTTCGCCACCATGAACGCGCTGTAGAAGCCCACGCCGAACTGGCCGATGATGTCCACGTCGTCGCCCTGCGCCTCGGCGTTGTCGGCCTTGAACGCCATGGAGTCGGAGTGCGCGATGGTGCCGAGGTTTTTGTCCAGCTCGTCTTTGGTCATGCCGATGCCGTTGTCGCTGACCGTGACGGTGCGCGCGTCCTTGTCGAAGCTCACGCGGATGGCCAGCTCGTCTTTGCCCAGCTGGACGTCTTTGTCCGTGAGGCTGCGGAAGTACAGCTTGTCCACCGCGTCCGAAGCGTTGGAGATAAGCTCGCGCAGGAAGATCTCGCGGTTGGTGTAGATGGAGTTGATCATGAGGTCGAGCAGCTTTTTGCTCTCGGTCTTGAACTTGCGCATGGGGTGCGTCGCTTCCTTTCCTCTGTTCCGACCTGCCCGGTTGGCAGTCTAGGGGTTCGAGTGCTAAAACAGGATTGTAGTACGGCGCGAAAGGTTGTCAAGCAGAGCGCACAACGTCCGCAGAAAGCGCGTGGCGGGAGGCGGGGGGCGCGGGCGAGGTGCAGCGTGGGGCGCGTGGGTAGACGGAGTGGGTGCAGCGTGGGGCGCGAAAGATGAATGCGGCACGGGATCGAACGCGACATTAGATACGGCTTGGGAGCAGGTGTGACGGATAAGGGCGAGACGGACGCAACCTGGAAGCAACGGGCGAACGCGGCCAAAGGGCATGAGGGCGAACGCGGGAGAAGATCAAACCGGAGCGCCCACGCGCAAGACAAGAAGACGGCCGCAACGGGAAGGCGCTGCGCCGCGCGCAAGACCTCGCCCCTCTCCGTTAAACCAGGACGGACGCGAACCTATGTTGGCCGGATCCCGGGTCCCCACCGGAGGCGGTTCGGCGAGACCGGCCCGGAGTGGCACGGATCGCGTCTTGTGCATAGGTTTTTCCGCTCGAAGCGGCCGCACTGCGTCTTCTCGACGGGAAAACGCCAGGTCGCGAACCCCCGTCGCGAGCCTCCACCTCCTGAATCTATGCACAAAACGCGTTT
>NZ_CBDTNW010000009.1:0-35972 GCF_965361815.1 Rubneribacter sp. | reverse complement strand
GCCTTCGCAGAGGGCGGGGGCTTACGCCCCATCCAATTGCAAGGTTAAACTGGACAGGTGTTCAACTTAAAAATTCAATCAAGGATTCCTCCGTCATCGCCCCGAAGCCGCAGCGACGCGCGGCGGGCGCGGATAGTGGTACACTGGACGCAAACACACCTAACGAAAGGGAGCCACTATGCCCTCCAACGCCGATTACACCCGCGAGTACTTCGACATCCTGGAAGGCCTGCGCGGCGATGTGCCCGGCCGCCGCGCCGCCTTCGCCTACATGCAAAGCTCCACCGCCATCGTGCACCACCGGGTGGTGGCCTCTTCGTACGTGCCGCGCCTGTTCAACAAGGAAACCCACAAGGTCATGAAGGACACCGCCGAAACGGCGCACCGCATCCTGTGCAAGGTGATCCAGCGCTACCTGGACGACCCCGCCTACCGTCGCGTGTTCGACTTCGACCCGCGCCTGGAAGAGCTCATCTTGCTGCCGCGCGGCTACGACTCGCTTCTGCCGTTCGCCCGCGTGGACACGTTCTTGGACGAGGACGACTACCGCGTGAGGTTCTGCGAGTTCAACGGCGACGGCTCGTCGGGCATGAACGAGAACCGCGAGATCGGAAACTCCATCGCGGACTCCCCGGCGTTCAAGGAGTTCGCAAGCCGCCACCGGGTGAGCGGCTGCGAGCTGTTCGAATCGTGGATCGACGCGTTTTTGGGCATCTACGCCACCTACGAGCGCCGCGTGGACAACCCGCGCATCGCCATCTGCGACTACCTGGAAAACGGCGTGGTGGACGAGTTCCGAATCTTCGCCGAGCTGTTCGGCAAACGGGGCGTGGAGTGCGTCGTCGCCGACGTGCGCGACCTCGCCTTCGACGGCGAGGCGCTGCGCGACGCCGAGGGCGGGCGCGTCGACGCCATCTGGCGGCGGTGCGTCACCAACGACGTCATCGACCACTGGGACGAATCGCAGCAGCTCATCAACGCCGTGCGTGCGCAGAAGGTGGCGCTCATCGGCAGCTTCGCCGGGCATATCGTGCACGACAAGCAGATCTTCAAGGCGCTGTTCGACAAGCGCACCACCGCGTTTTTGGACGCCGACGAGGTGTCGTTCATCGAGCAGACCGTGCCCCTGACCGCGTTTCTGGACGACGACCACGTGAACCTGCCGCAGATCCGCGCGAACAAAGACGAGTGGATCATCAAGCCCACCGACCACTACGGCGCCGACGACGTGCACGCCGGCTGCCACGTTTCGCAAGAGGAGTGGGAGGAGCTGGTGGACCGTTTCGCGAACAACCGCGCCGGGCACCCCTTCATCGTGCAGCGCTACATCCGCCCGTTCAAAACGCTCACGCTGCCGCCCGACGCGGGCATCGAAGAGCTGGCCGACGAAGACGTGCCCTTCGAGCCGCAGATGTACAACAACCTCAACGGCCTGTACCTCTACGACGGAAAGTTCCAGGGCGTGTTCAGCCGCTTAGGGCCGCTGCCCACCATCTCCAAGCAGATGAAGGGCATCACCGCCGCCACCATCTGGGTGGACGGGGACGAGTAGGAAAGCATCCGGGAAGGCGCCGGCCGGAAGCGCTGCGGGCGAAGGGCCGGCCGGCAGCCGGGCGCCGGCCGGCAGCGCGCCGAGGAGAAGGAAGGGAACGCCTCCGCCATGTCCAACCTGATCAACAAGCTGGCTGCCGTCACGGCCGCCGCCGCGCTGGCCGTGACGTTCGTGGCGGCGGGGTTCGCCGCCTGCGCGGAGGCGCCGCAGACCACCGAGGCGCTGGCCGGCGCGTTCTCGGGAACCGACAACCCCTCCACGCCGTTCTCGCACGACGATCTGGTGCGCGCCGCCGTGGCCGCCCGCGACTACACGGTGGCCTCCAACGACCGCGACGCCCTGTTCGCCACGCTCCGCAGCATCAACGAGAGCGCGAACACGCGCTACGCCGGCGCCGACGACGCACAGCTGGCCGCTGCGCCCGACGCCTACACGCTCGACGCCGACGCGCTCTCCCACCTCGACGACGTGTTCTGTGTGGTGTCGGTTGCGCGCGTGGCGCTTGCGGCGGTGGCCGTGCTCGCCGTGGCCGCGGCGGCCCACGTGGGCGTGCGCAGCGGGCGGCGGGCGCTTGGCGGCGTGCTGGTGGCATCGGGCGCGGCGGTGCTCGTCGCGTTCGCGCTGCTGGCGGCGTGGGTGCTCGTCGATTTCAACGGCTTTTTCGCCGCGTTCCACTCGCTGTTCTTCGCCGACGGCACCTGGACGTTCTCCTACGAGTCGCTGCTCATCACCATGTACCCGCCGGCGTTTTGGATGGGGATGGGCGCCGTCTGGCTCGCCGTCACCACCATCCTCGCCGCCGCAGCCCTCATCTGCGGGATCCGCCTGCGCAAAGCGCGCTAGGATCCTCCGCCCCCACCGCCGTCAAGCGCAACCTCGGGGTCCTTCCGGCGCGCATCCAGCGCGAACCCAGCGTATTTCCAACGCGGATCCAACGCGGATCCAGCGCGTCCCCGGCGCGAATCCAACGTGTCTCCAACGCGCCTCCAACGCGAATCCAGCACCCCCAATTCTTTGAAAATACGCCTTTCATCAGGTAAAATATTGAGACGCAGAGAAATGTTGCCCCCGTCGAAAAAGGGTTGAGAAAACAGGAGGAGATGATAGAATGGCACATGACAGAGCCGAGGGCACTTCTAGCGGAAACGCAAGTGGAAATCCCTCGGCCGTTTGCGTTTTGGACCAATCCTATCTGGACGCGCTCAAAACCCTTGCTCAAACAGGCTTCCCCGATGCGGGAGCGGAAGAGGGCGCCTACGCCGTCGAATGCATCGGCCTGCGGCATCTGAAGCCTTATCTCTCTGCCGTGTCGCAACGCCGCGCCCTGGGAGATGCCACGGTCAAAGAAGCACGCAGTCTTCTTATGTTCGACAGGCGGTACCAATCGATCCTGTTCAAGCACATCGGCACAGTCGAAACGCAGATGAGGGCCCAATACGTACATTGGATGGGTGTTTTGCACGGGCCGTTTTCCCTCTACGACGAAACCCTGTTCCTCCGCAGGGAAAACCACGCCAAAAGCCTCGCCATATTTGCCGAAGAGGCTGCGCGCAAAGCGAGGAAGTCGAAGAGGGTCAAAAACGAGATCGACGCCAACGGAGGACGCCTCACGCTATCGACCGGAATGGAATGCGCCACGCTTGGGACGATGTCTCGACTTTACGCGAACACGGCTGATCAAGAGGTTGCAAGAAAGATCGCGAACTCGTTTTGCTGCACGAAAGCCGAACTGTCGAGCTGGCTCAAAACGCTGACAGACGTCCGAAACATATGCGCCCATTTCGACTCGTACGTCACCAGAAAGCAGATCCCCTCCACCCCTTTGAAAATAGCCGACATGCCCAACGCCAACAGCAACGACACGTTTTACATCGTGCTGTTGCTGATCAAGCTCCTGTCGGCGCAGCGCGCACGCTTCTCCAACCTTGAGCGCACGCGTAACCATGAACTAGCGAACGAAGTGAGGGAGCTCGCGGGCTTCTATTCCGGAGCGCACAGCCGCCCTCTTTCCGACATCGGCTTTCCCGATGACTGGGAAAGCCTGATGGAGCAGGCGGCGCAAGCGCAAGCGCACGTGCAACCATGACCCGAAGTCGCAGGGAGGCTCTCCGATAGGCGAACGCCCGCCCCCATCTCCGCCATCGCCCCGTCCCAGCTTTTTGGATGGGGATGACGCGGGTGTTGTTTGCGGGGGGCGGTGGGTTGTCTATACTGGCATGCGGCGCTGGAACTATTCCGGCATGTTTTAACATTATCCGACCGAAGGACGGTTATGACGAACGAGAACACTGCGGTACGCGTGCGCTTCGCGCCCTCTCCCACCGGACGGCTCCATGTGGGCGGCGCGCGCACGGCAATTTACAACTGGGCGTTCGCCCGCGCGATGGGCGGCGACTTCATCCTGCGCATCGAGGACACTGACCCCGAGCGTTCCACCGAAGAGAACGTGCAGGTCATCCTCAACGCCATGAAGTGGCTCGGGCTGGACTGGGACGAGGGCCCCGAAGTGGGCGGTAAGGCCGGCCCCTACTTCCAGATGCAGCGCTCGGACACCTACGCTGCCACGCTCGAGCGCCTGCGCGAACGCGGCAGCGTGTACCCCTGCTTCTGCACGAAGGAGGAGCTGGACGCCAAGCGCGCGAAGGCCGAGGCCGAGGACGGCGGCTACGCGGGCTACGACCGCACGTGCCGCAACCTTAACCCCGCCGAGGCCGCCCGCCGCATCGAGGCCGGCGAGCCGCACGTGTGGCGCCTCAAGGTGCCCGAGGACCGCGGAGCCATCGAGTTCGACGACGCCGTGTACGGGCACGTGAGCTTCCCCGCCGAGGTCATGGACGACATGATCGTCGTGCGCACCGACGGAAGCCCCACCTACAACTTCGCCGTGGTGTGCGACGACGCCAACATGGGCGTCACCCACGTCATCCGCGGCGACGACCACCTGTCCAACACCCCGCGCCAGATCCTTATCTACGAGGCGCTGGGGCTGCCCGTGCCCACCTTCGCCCACCTGTCGATGATCCTCGGGCCGGACGGCAAGAAGCTCTCGAAGCGCCACGGCGCGGCCAGCGTGGAGGAGTTCTGCGAGCGCGGCTACCTGCCTGACGCCATGGTGAACTTCCTGGCGCTTCTGGGCTGGTCGCTCGACGGCGAGACGACGATCATCGACCGCGAGACGCTGTGCCGCGAGTTCAGCCTCGAGCGCGTGACCAAGAAGGACGCCGTGTTCGACGAGACGAAGCTCGCATGGATGAACGGCCAGTACATCAAGGAGATGGGCGCGAGCGAATGGGTGCGCGCGTCGCTGCCGTGGCTTTGGCGCGCGCATGCGGGCCTTGCCGCCGACGAGGAGCTGGCCGAAGACGCGCTCGCGCGCGCCGCGGCCGACCTCGACGCGCGCCCCGAATGGTACCGCAGACTCTACCCGCTTGTGTCCGAGCGCCTGACGCGCTTGGACGAGATACCCGCCAAGCTGGGATTTCTGTTCTGGGGACCTAAGGTGCGCGAGCTGGACGAGAAGAGCGTCGCCAAGGTGCTCGCGAAAGAGGGCGCGCGAGCCGACGAGGCGCTGGCCGCGTGCCGCGCCGTGCTGGCCGACGAGAGCCGGGCGTGGGAGGCCGCGCCGCTTGAGGAGGCGTGCCGGGCGCTGGCCGAGGAGCTGGACCTGAAGCTCAAGCTCGTGCTGCAGCCCTTGCGCGTGGCCGTGTGCGGCAACATGGTGTCGCCGCCGCTTTTCGAGAGCATCGAGCTTTTGGAGCGCGCCGACGTGCTGGCGCGCATCGACCAGGTGACAGAAGAGGTGTTCGGTGGCTAAAGCCCCTGGCAAAGAGGAGCTTCGCACGCAAGGCGCCCCCGACCGCCGCGAGCACCCGCAGCGCATCTTGGTGCTGCGCGACCTCTGCACGCGCCCGCACGGCGCCGACTGCGAGCGCTGCGCCCTGGCATGCCCCACCGGCGCCGTCTCCTTCCCCGACGAAAGCGGGGGCCTGCCTTCCATAGACGAGCGGGCCTGCACCAGCTGCGGCATCTGCCTGGGCATCTGCGACGCGTTCACCTCCACACGCGTGACCATGGTCGACCTGCACGCGCGCATTCGCCGCATCGCGCTGCGCGGCGAGGACGTGGTGCTCACCTGCAAGGAGAACGTGTTCCCCGGCCTGGAGCCGGCGGCGAACGTGGTGGTGCTGCCGTGCCTGGCCGCGCTCTCGCCCGAGTTCTGGACGCTCGTGCTCACCGAGAACATCCCGGTGAGCATAGCCGCCGACCTCGCCTACTGCGCCGACTGCGAGCGCGCGGGGGAGATGGGCGAGATGCTGTTCTCCCATGCCGTGGAAACCGCGCAAGCGTGGACGGGGCGCGAAGTCGGCTACCGCTCCGAGATCCCCGAGAAGGAGAACCTCGTCAAGGACCTGGCCAACCCCGAGGGCGTGGATAGGCGCAGCGCGTTCACCAACCTGGTGACCGACGTTGCGGACGTGGCGTCCGGGAAAAGGCGCCTGCGAAACTCCGAGGTGCTCCAGGAGTTCTACGAGCGCCGCGAGCGCGCACGGGCCCGGGCGCGTCTCAATCTGAACGAAGGACCGCAGCTCAACAACTTCGCGCCCGAAGGACACACCCGCCAGACCATGCACCCCAAGCGCCGCCTGCTGCTCGAGGCCGTCGATCGCGATCCGTCCATAGCGCCGCGCATCCCCCTTGCAGTGTCGAGGACCGACTGCGCCGCATGCGCCAACGACCTCTCCTGCGCGCGCATCTGTCCCACGAACGCGCGCTACCCCGACCCCGCAAGCGGCGCCCTGCGCTACGACGTGCGCTACTGCATCGGCTGCGGCCTGTGCGAAGACGCCTGCGAGAAAGGCGCCGTGAGCCTTGTGGACGAGACGGCCGAAGCGCTGCTTGCGGACGACCGGGACGCCTAACGGGGGCCGCATATGGTACTATAGCGCTACGCAATCGACCGAAGGAGCATCTATGACCGAGCAAACCGGCTCCCGCCCCGAGGGCAACGCCGACCAGACGCCCGACGAAAGCCCGCGCCCGACGCAGCCGCAGCCCTCCGATCTGGCGCCTCAGCAGCCGGGCGAGATCGCGGGCGCGCCCACTGCGCCTCCCCCGCCCGCCGAAACGCAGCCCACCGCGCCGCAGACGCCAAAGCCCCAGCAACCCGCCGCTCCGCACGCGGCTGCGCCCCAGCCCCCCGCTCCGCCAGCTGCACCCCAACCCGCCGCACACGCGGCGGCGCCCCAGCAGCCTCCCGCTCCTTACGGCGGCGCCGCGCCGCAGCAACCTTACGGCGCCTACCCCGCGCCCCAGCCCCCCGCGCCCTACGCCCAAGGGCAGTACTACGCCTCCTCGGGCGGCCAGCAGCCGCCCTACCCGCCGCAGCCCGGGCAGCCCTACGGCGCCTATCCGGCCGCGCCCCAGCAGCCGAAGAGGAAGGTGTGGCCCTGGGTGCTCGGCGGCTGCCTGGTCGCGCTCGTGCTTGGCCTGGGCGGATGCGCCGGATGCGTGGGATGCGCCCTCTATATGGACGATAGGTACGGAAACCTGGACAACCGAGGTTACGGCACGTTCGACTACGACTACGGATACGACTACAACTACGATTACGGCTACGACGACTCCGGCTCGCTCGGATCCGATCCCCTTGGCGGCTTCTCGCTCTCCGACATCCAAGACGCCGTCGGCGACCTGCCGGGCACCGTGGAGGACGGCGTCTGCTCCGGAGGCGCGTTCAAGATCGGAGAGGACATCCAGCCCGGCCGCTACTACCTTGAGGGCGCTGCCGACGCGGAAAGCTCCTACTACATCTTCGACTACGACGCCGCAACCGACTCCTACTCCATCGACGACGCCGTGGTGTACTTCGGCAACTACTTCGTCGATCTGGAAGAGGGCGATCTGATGGTGTTCATGCCCGGAAACGACGCCTTGCGCATGCGCCCCGCCGAACGCGCCGAGTTTGACCCGGCCCCTCCGTACGAGAACGGCCTCTACCGCGTAGGCGACGACATCCCCGCCGGCACCTACACCATCACGGTCTCCGATCAGGCCGCAGCTGCGGCCAGCGGCGAGCCGGGCGCGTTCGTGATGAAGGATCTGAGCTTCGACGACGACTCCATCACCGAGAGCGTCTACGTCATCGCCGGCGGCTCGCAAACCGTCACGGTACAAGACGGCGAGTGGTTCGAACTCTACGCCGCCGTGGCCGTGCCGCAGGAATGAGGGGGCGCGCCATGCTTCCCGACAACCCCACGCGCGAGCAGATAGAAGAGGTGTTCCAAAACGACCGCTTCGCCACCCAGGCGGCAGGTTGCCGCGTGGTGGAGGGAGCGCGCGGCCGCGCCGTGGCTGAAATGGAGCTAACCGACGTGCATCGCAACGCCATGGGCAACGTCATGGGCGGCGCGGTGTTCACGCTGGCGGACTTCGCGCTGGCCATCGCCTGCAACATCGGCGAGGAGCCAACCGTGTCGGTGGACCACTCGGTGAGCTTTCTGCGCGCCACCAAAGGCGAGAGGCTCACCGCCACGGCCACTTGTGTCAAACCCGGCCGCCACCTGGCCTTCTACAATGTGGACGTGGAGGACGACCTGGGAAAGCTCATCGCGCGCATGACCGCCACCTGCTACCGCTAGCCCGCCGCGCGACGCGCGCGTTCCTACGCCGCGCCCGCCGCGCGCTCGAAGAAGGCGCGGGCGTTGCCGAAAAACGCCTTGTCGGCCACCGACCGGCCGAACTCGCGGACGAGAAGGCCGTGGAGGTCGCCCACCTTGTCGCAGGGGTCGAGCCACGAGGGCACGTCGCAGCCGTCGTAGTCGCTGCCGAGCGCGAGCACGTCCTCGCCTGCGGTTTCCAGGATGTGATCCACCTGACGCAGAACGTCGTCGGGCGTGGGGTCGGCGTGGGCGTCGCTCAAAAAGTCACGGCAGAAGTTGAGCCCCACAATGCCACCATGATCAGCCACTTCGCGCAGCTGCCAGTCGGCCAGGTTGCGCGGATGGCCGCACACGGCGCGCGCGTTGGAGTGCGACGCGATGAAGGGGCATGCGGCAGCGTCGCACAGGTCCTTGAAGCCCTCGTCGCTCAAATGCGACGCGTCCACCACAATTCCGCGCAGCTCCAGCTCGCGCACGCAGGCGCGGCCGAACGGCGTCAGCCCGCCACCTGCGATGCAGCCGCCGCCGATCGCGCTGCGCCCGTTCCACACGAGCGTCGCCATGCGCACGCCCGCCTCCGCAAGCGCATCGAGGCGCGCCTCGGCCGCGCCGCCGGGTTGAAGGAACGACAGCCCTTCGACCGAAAGCAGGCCGGCCGTGCGCCCTTCGGCAAGCACGGCATCCGCTTCCGCCATGGCACGCACCTGCCCAACGCGCGTCGCGTGCTCTTTGAGCTGAGCCTCCCAAAACCGCCTCACCCGCTGAAACAGCGCCCACGCCGCATCGCCCGCCACCTCGTCGGGAACGAACACCGCAAAACACTGGCACCACGAAAAGGCACGCGTGCGCGCAAGCGAGACGTGCGCGTCGTTGTCGGCCAGCGAGGACAAACGCGAACGCGGCACGTTCGCGTCGTGCTGGGCGAACCCGCCGGGAGCCGTGAGGTCGCCCGCAAGCGCCAGCCTATCGAGCGTGTCGCAGTGCAGGTCGAACACGCGCAACCGCCCGCCCGCATCATCTGCGCCGCCGCCCTCGCCCGCAGCGCCGAACGCGCCCCACCCCGCAGCCTCGGCCGCGCGGCGCACGGCCTCCTCGTCCGCGCCGCCGTCGAAGGTCAGAAACCCGCCCATGATGCAGCTCCTCCCGTCATCGCTTCCCAACGCGCGAGCGCGCCCGCGTCGCATCGTCCGCGCCACGTCCCACGCCGCCTTGATCCTCGGGCGCATCCGCGGGCGCAGCCGAACCCGTTTCCGCGCGCGCCTTCGGCCCCTCCACCGTCACGAGCGCCACCATGGCCACCATGAGCGCGAAGCCCGCCCAGTCGGCCCAGGAAAACGCCGTGCCCAGCCAAAGTGCCGAAAGCACCGTGGCTGCCAGCGGCTCCATCGCACCCAGCAGCCCGCCCGCCACCGACCCGACGCGCGCCACGCCGCCCAGGTACAGCGCGAAGGCCACAAACGTGCCCACCACGCCCACGCCTCCCACGAGCACCGCCCAGCCGTCCAGGCCGATGGACGGCGCCAGCACGGCTACCGCCGCCGCAGAGCCGCCCGAAACGCACGCCATGCCCGCGCTTACCAGCCAGATAACCACCGCGTACACCGAACCCGCCACCATGCCAAGCCCTGTCGTGGTCAGGCTGCCGTAACGCTCAAACAACCCCGTCTCGCGCGGATACACCACATAGAGCGCCACCGCCAGGCCGTTCGCCACGCCCCAGGCCACGCCCGCAGCCGGCAGCCGCAGCACGCCGACGTCGCCCTGCGTGGCTATGAGGTAGGTGGCGACAAGCGCCGCCGCCAGCCCCAACGCCTCCCCTGTGCGCGGGGCCGTGCGCGAGCGCAGGCACACGAACAGCATGATGAACACGCTGCCGGTCATCTGCAGCACCGTGGCGGTGCCCGCGTTGGTGCACGCGATGGACGCCGCGAACGAGATCTGGCTCCCCAGCAGCCCGAACCCGAAAATCGCGAACCGCCGCACCTCCCGCCTGTCGGAAAGCGCCCGCACAAGCTCCTCGCGCCGACGCCACGCAAGAAACGCAAGGAACAGCGCACCCGCGCACAGCATGCGCACCGCGGTCACAAACGCAGGGTCGGCCCCGCGCGCCAGCACGTACTGCGACGACGCGCCCGAAAACCCCCACAGCGCCGCACCGGCCAGCGCAAGCGCCGCACCGCCCAGCGATCCCCGTCGCGCCACCTACCCCACCAGCTCCCTCAAAAACTCCGCCACCGGGGCAAGCAGGTTGTCGCCCTCGTCCAGCTTGAAATGGCGCACGGGCAGCGTGAGCTTGCGCTTGTCGGCCAGGTAGCGCCCGCCCGAGCGGCGCAGCCCCGTCATCTTCTCGCGCGGCACGTCCACCGGCTCCACCACCAGCTTGCCGCCCGTCACCGACACGGTCCTCACATGGTGCTCGTTGGCGAACGCCTTGATGCGCGCCTTCTCTATGAGGTTCTTCGCCGCTTGCGGCATGTCGGGACGCTTCGCCCGTAGATCGGCGCCCACCTCCTCCACCGCCTGCTCGGTGGCGGCCGAGGCGATCTTGCGGTACCACAGCACCCGCTCGTCGGCGTCGGGCACGTACTCCTCGGGCAGGTAGGTGTGCCCCGGCACGTTCACCGTGATGTCGGAGAGCGCCGGCGGCAGGGTATCCATCGCCTTGAGGTCGCCCTCGCGCGTGGCGTTCACCGCCTGGGCCAGCATCTGCGCGAACAGGTCGAAGCCCACCGCGCTCATGTTGCCGGACTGCTCGGCGCCAAGCAGGCTGCCCGCCCCGCGAATCTCCAAATCGCGCATGGCGATGCGCATGCCGCTGCCCAGCTCGGTGTGCTCGCCAAGCGCGGTCAGGCGCGCGGCGGCCTCCTCGGTGAGCTCGCGGTTCTCGGGGAACATGAAAAACGCGTACGCCTGCGCAGACGAACGCCCCACGCGTCCTTTGAGCTGGTACATCTGCGCAAGGCCCAGCCGCTGCGAATCCTCGATGATAAGCGTGTTGGTGTGCGGGTTGTCAATGCCGCTCTCAATGATGGTAGTGGCCACCAGCACGTCCAGCTCGCCGGCGCTGAAGTCCTCCATCACACGCTCCAGCTGCTCCTTCGACATCTGCCCATGCGCCACGCCCACGCGCGCCTCGCCGGCGGCCGCCGTCACACGCCGCACCGCCTCGTCGATGGAGCGCACGCGGTTGGACACGTAGTACACCTGCCCGCCGCGCGCCAGCTCGCGCCGGATGGCGGCGCTCACCAGATCCGGATCCCACTCGCCCACGTGCACCTCCACGGGGCGGCGCTCGTCGGGCGGCGTGAGGATGAGGCTCATGTCGCGCACGCCCGAGAGCGACATCTGCATGGTGCGCGGGATGGGCGTGGCCGACAGCGTGAGCACGTCCACGCTCTCGCGCAGGTTTTTGAGCTGCTCTTTGTGGCCCACGCCGAAGCGCTGCTCCTCGTCTATGACCACCAGCCCCAAGTCATGCGGGTTCACATCGCGGCTAAGCAGCCGGTGCGTGCCCACGAGCACGTCCACGTCCCCCTCTTGGAACCCCTGCAGCGCCGATGCCTGCTGCGCGGGCGTGCGGAAGCGCGAGAGCACCTCAACGCGCGCGCCGAAGGGTTCGAAGCGCTCCTTGAAGTTGGTGAAATGCTGCTGGGCCAAAATGGTGGTGGGGCACAGCACCATCACCTGCTTGCCGTCTTGGGTGGCTTTGAACGCCGCGCGCAGGGCCACCTCGGTCTTGCCGAAGCCCACGTCGCCGCACACGAGGCGGTCCATGGGGCGGGCAGACTGCATGTCGGCCTTCACATCGGCGATGGCGGCCAGCTGGTCGGGCGTCTCCTGGTAGGGGAAGGCGTCTTCCATCTCGCGCTGGGCCGCGGTGTCCGGCCCGAAGCGGAAGCCCTGGGCGGAGGCGCGGCGCGCGTACACGTCCACCAGGTCGAAGGCGAGCTTCTTGGTGGCCTTGCGCGCCTTGGCGAGCGCACGCGACCAGTCGGCGGTGTTCAGGCGCGTCAGACGCGGGCTTGCGCCCTCGGGCCCCACGTAGCGCGTCACGCGGTCCAGCTGCTCCACCGGCACGTAGAGCTTGTCCCCTTCGGCGTATTCCAGCAGCAGGTAGTCGCGCGCGGTGCCGTCCACGTCGCGGCGCACAAGCTCTTTGAAGTGGGCCACGCCGTGCGCGGCGTGCACCACGTAGTCGCCCGGCTGGTAGGGGAAGGTGACCTCGGTGATGTCCACGCGCCGCGTCGGACGCGCGGAGGCCGCCGAAGCCCCCTGCGTGTCCGACACGCTCACCAGCGCGAGCTTCGCCTTGGGGATGATCATGCCCAGCGGCACGTCCACATCCGTCACGTTCACCACCCCGCGACGCAGCCGTCGCTTCTCGGCACCGGGAGCGTCAAAGGAGGCGGGCGCATCGTCCGCGCGTGCGCCATCTGCGGGCGCGTCCCCCTCGCGAGGGTCCTCCAGCACGTCGAGCACCTCCTGGATGGGCAGCCCCTGGTCCACGAACGCCAGCTTCATGTCCTGGCGCGCGCGGAAGTTCGGCGCGCTGAACGCCACCGTGTAGCCGCCCTCGAGCAGGCTGCGCAACCGCCCGAACAGCTTGTCGGGATGCCCCGCCACCTCCACGCGCTTCACCGGCAGCTCGTCGTCCACCTGGCCCCCCACGCGCATGATGGACACGTAGGTGGCGCGCTGGCCGCCGCCGAAGCTCACATCGGCAGGTTCGGCGTACAGGCCCGCCGCAGAAACGCCGGACCCCTTGGCGCGGCCCAGCACGTCGTCGAAGGCGTGCGCCATGTCGTCGAACAGCGAACGCGGCTCGATGAGCGCCGTGAGCGCGTCTGCGGGCACGTAGTCGCCGAGCGTGGCCAGCGAATCGTGCAGGTAGGGCAACAGCGCGTCCGACCCGTCGAAGCGAAGCCCGCCGTCGAGCTTCTCCAGCATGTCGCGCAAAACAGGATTCGTCCGGGCAGGCCCCGCGATCTTCTTGCGCGCGCGGGCCAGATTCGCCTGCGAACAGGCAAACTCAACCACCGGATAAACGTCCGCGCGCGCAAGCGAGGCGATGGTCTGCCCCGTGGCGGGCACGATGCGCCGGATCTCGTCCAGCTCGTCGCCGAAGAAGTCCAGGCGCACCGGGTAAGGGAGGTTGCCGGGGAACACGTCAACCGTGCCGCCGCGCACGGCGAACGTGCCGGGGCCGTCCAGCTCGCCGGTGTTGGCATAGCCGCGCTCTTCCAGCGCGCGGGCCAGGTCGCCGAATTCCGCGATGCCCGCGGCCCGCGCGCCCGGCATGTCCGCAAGCTCGCGCCCCGCCTCAAGTGCGACGGGCGCAAACGCCCGCGCGTCCACCGGCGGCAGCGCCCGCAGAAGCGACCGCGCGCTGGCCACCACCACGGCCTCGCGCCCGGACGCGAGCGCGTGCGCCGCCTCCATGCGCCGCGCCGCCTGGACCGGGTCGGCCGGCTTGGGCGCAAACGGGAAGTCCGAGCGCTCGGGAAAGCGCAGGACGCGCTCCTCGCCCAGATAGGCCGCCAGGCTGCGCGCGAACGCCACGGCCGCGTCCTCGCCGGCCACCACCGCAAGCGTCGGCTGGGGCCGGTGCGCGAAGCACGCCGCCACCAAAAACGGGCGCGCCGAGTTCGCCACGCCGAGCGCGGCGTCGCGCCCCTTGTCGAGCGCGCCCCAGAACGCCTCTAGGCACCCCGACCTCTCCAACGCGAACGCGAGCGAATCAACAAGCATGCGCTTCCCTTCCCTTTTCGCGCACCGCAGCACGCACGAAAAGCCGCAGCCCGACGCATGCGAGGCTGCGGCTTGGAACAGCCGGCTCTTTCGGTCGCCAGGCTCTCGGACCCATCGCGCGAAACCGCACGAGCAACCCTCCCCGGCAACCTCGCACAGTGTAGCACAACACCTACGCCTCCCCGAAGCTCCTTTCCATGCGAAAGAAACTGCTGTAAACTATCAGAAATGTATCTTTTTTATGATAGGAGGATATATGCCAACCATTATCCCCTCAACCGACTTGCGCAATCGGTTTCCCGAGGTGGAACGGCTCGCCAAAGAATCCAAAGAACCCATCTACCTGACGAAAAACGGTCGCGGCAGCTTGGTTCTCATGGATATCGACGCCTTTGAAGAGTACCAACTTTATAAGGTGTGGCACGCGTACGTAGCCGACGCGCTTGCAGAAGCCGAACTCCACGAACAAGAAGGCGCATCGCATTACCAAGACATGGAAATCGCTTTCGAAGAGCTTTTCTGCGAATCATCCGGCAACGCGCGCAACCAGGCCGAATCCGAAAGGGGCGTCCGTGAAACCGCGTGAGATCCTGCTCCTCGATGACGCCGTGCGCGATCTGTGCGCAATCCACGACCACGTACGGCGCGCATCCGAGTCAAGACGCGTCGCTGAAAGCCACCTCAAAAAGATCCGCCATCACCTACGCCCGCTCGCATACTCCGCAGCGGCATACCCGCGTTTTTTCCATCAAAGCGGAAAGGACTCTGGATACCGCTTCTGCATTGTCGGAAACCACGTTGCCTTCTTCACGTTCGACGATGATCACATGTACATCAAACGCGTGCTTCACAAAAGAATGCAGGCCGACGATTCGCTTCTGGCATAGCATCTCTTTTCGCGCGACACGGCAAGCGGCAAACCGGGAACTTGTTAGGACGCAAGGGATGCTTCGGCCCAGTTTTCGATGCGCAGACCCTCTACGCGCTTAAACTCGCGCACGTTGTTCGTCACAAGCGTTGCGCTATGCGCGCGTGCCGTTGCGGCGATGAGCAGATCATTTGGACCAACACACATCCCCCTGCGTTCAAGATCGGCACGAATGCGCGCGTAGATGGCGGCTGCCGCTGAATCGAAAGGAACGCTTTCAAACGGGACAAGAAATTGCTCCACAAGCGCCATGTTCTCATCCGGATGAGCGCTTTTCAACGCGCCGAGCTTCAACTCCGCTTCAACCACTGTTGGAATGGCGATATCGGAAGGCTCATGCGTTCGCAGCAGTGCGAGCACATTCGGCATCGCGCCTCGAAGAAAGTCGATGCAGACGCAGGTGTCCAGCAGGAGCATCAGAGCGCCCCCCTCGGCGCGTCATGCGCAAATGACAGCTCGCTCGGCGCGGCAAACGAGCTATCGGCAACGCTGCCAAACAGATCCCAGTACCCCTCGGGCCATCCAGTGGCCGCATCGTTCCTGATCAGCTCCGCCACATGTTTCGACAGCGACACGTTGCGCAGCGACGCGCGCTTGCGAAGCTCGCCCATCGTGGCTTCGTCAAGATACAAAGACAGTTGCGGCATGGCATCCTCCTGACAAGTATATTGGCAAGTATATCGAAGAGCGCTGAGAAGTCAAGCTCGCACAACGGCAGCCGCCGAACCCCAGACAAAACCGCAGCCGAAAACCGCTTTCGCACCCACTTTCGCACCGCAGTCAAGTTCACTATACTGGGAGGAAGTTTCCGCACGCATCCGATAGGAGGCCCCATGCCGCGAGAGACCATGCAGGCGAAACGCGACCGCGCGTTGGCGGTGGCCGCGCGCATGAACGAACGCTACCCTGCCGCCGAGTGCGCGCTGCACTACTGGGGCGACCCCTTCCGCCTGACCATCGCCGTGCTGCTGTCGGCCCAGACCACCGACAAGGGCGTGAACAAGGTGACGCCCGCGCTGTGGGAGCGCTACCCCACGCCCGCCGACCTGGCCGCCGCCGACGTGCGCGAGGTGGAGGACGTCATCCGCACCATCGGCTTTTACCGCACGAAGGCCGCCAACGTCATCAAGTGCGCGCAGATGGTGGTGGCCGACTACGGCGGCGAGATCCCGCGCGACATAAACGAGCTGCAAAAGCTGCCGGGCGTGGGCCGCAAGACCGCCAACGTCGTTTTGAACGAGGGGTTCGGCATCGTGGAGGGCATCGCAGTGGACACGCACGTGTTCCGTATCGCGCACCTGCTCAAGTTCGCCGGCCCCTCGGCCGACACGCCCGCCAAAACCGAGGAGGCGCTGCTCAAGCTCTACCCGCGCGAATGCTGGGGGCCCATCAACCACCAGTGGGTGCTCTTCGGCCGCGAAACCTGCGTCGCGCGGCGCCCGAAGTGCGCCGAGTGCGTCATCGCCGACCTGTGCCCCAGCTGCGGCAAGCCGCAGGGAGGCGCGCAGACGGCCAAGGCGAAGCGAGGGACGGGCAAGGCGCCGCGCACCGGGCAAGACCGAGCCTGACGGCCGGCGGAACACCCCTCCGAACCTCCGTGCGGCACAGGGGCCCGCATCTTCGCGCCCGGAGGGCCCACGCACCCCCATCGGGGGCGCGGCGTGGTATACTATGAATGCTGATCTGCGACGTCATTCCGACGCGACGGACCAACGCCCGCCATAGCGAAACCCCGAGTCCGTCAAGGAGGTCCCATGCATTCACCGGGAGACATCGTCGTGTACCGCCACCACGTCTGCAAGATAGCCGCCGTGAGGGAAGCCTACTTCGAGGGCAAGGACTACCTGGAGCTGCACGCCCTGTTCGAGAACGCCCTCAAGCTGTTCGTGGCCGCCGACGAGGCCGCCCCGCCCGCGCTGCGCCCCGTCATGACGCGCGAGAGGGCGCTTGCGCTCATCGACTCCATCGCCGACGCCGATCCCATAGACGAAAGCAAGCTCCGCTCGAAGGCGAGCACGCCCACGCTCCTCGAACGTCGCTTGAAAGAGGAGTACGACAAGCGACTCAAGACGTTCCAGCCCGAAGACCTGCTCCCCATCATGAAATCCGTCCACGAGCGCACCGTGCGCCGCGAGGATGCGGGCCGGCGCATCACCGCCACGGACAAGAAGTACTTCGACCTCGCGGAGGGGCTGTTGTGCGACGAGCTGTCCGTCGCGCTCGGCATCCCGCGCGACAAAGTGCGGGACTTTTTGGTCGAGCGCGTGAAAGACGCGGAGAGGCGTCGGCGCTGAGCGCCGGTCAGTGCCGAAGGGCCTCCTCGAGCATCCGGGCGAGCACCTCCGTATGCGAGCGGCGCGTACGCGTGGCCGTGCCCACGAGGACGACCGAGCCGCAGTCGCCGTAACGTTCGAAGAACCGCTCCACGGCGCCGCGCTCGCGCAGGTCCTTGCGGTAGGCGTCGGCGTAGGCGTCCCAATCGATGCTGCCGCGCAGGTAGCGCTCGAGCTTGGTGGGTGCCGGAGCGAACAGCTTGTCGTGCACGTAGCGGGCATGCGCCACGCGCTCCACAAAAAAGGCCAAATCGTCGCGCTTCGTGAAGCCGGCCAGCTGGTTGGTGTTCTTCAGGCGCGTATCGAGGACCAACTCGGCCTCCCAGTCGGCAAGCTTTCCGAAGAAGCGCTCGGCCGAGGTCTCGTAGGCGCTGATGGTGTGGATGTGCATGGGGAACGCTCCTTCCGGCCGCGCGATGGGCGGCCCGGTCTTTCGACCAGACGATACCCCATGCCGCCCGCCGCGAGCGGAGCGGCGGAAAACCGTAGCCGGACCGAAAGCCGGACGTCACTCCCCCGTCGGCGCGGCCGCCTCGCGGACGGAAAGCGGAGACCCGAGGCGTGCAAGCTCCCCCGCCACGGCGTCGACCAGAAGCGGCAGCGCCGCGTGCACCGCAGGCGTCAGTCCGACGGCGGCGCACGCGGGAGAGGCGTTCTCCACCTGCATGCCCAGGCACAGCCCCTCCGCCTCGTAGCCCAGAAGCGCGGCCGCGTCGAACAGGTCGACGAGCTTCAGGTCGTGCAGCGACGCCGTCGCGCCCGAATGGCGCGCCATGGCGTCCGGCTCGAAACGGAACACGGTCCCCGGCTCGGCGCCGGTCCCGTCCACCGCGTCCACCGTGATCACCGTGTCGTAATCCCGGACGCACGTTATCATGTCGAGCGACAGGCAGCCCACGTCGAACAGGTCCACGTTCTCGGGCGCCTCGTAGCGTTCGGTCAGCTCCTCGTACGCGGCCGGACCCACGCCGTCGTCCAGCATGAGCTTGTTGCCCACGCAGAACACGGCGATACGCCGCTTCGCCTCCAAGGCAGGCTCGCTCCCCGCGCGCCCCGCAGCCCCGCTTGCGCCCACCATGTCCTCACGCCCCCGCCGTCGGCCGGATGACCAGGTTGTAGTAGGTCGCGGCCGCCAGCATGGCCGTTCCGGCTATCACGCAGGCCACGGCCCAAACGCGTTCGCGCTTGAGGTAAGCGGCCTTGTCCAGGCCCCGCTGCGCGGCCCGATGGGCCGCCATAGGCTGACTCACCACGGCGAAGGCCACCGTGCCCGCCGTCAACGTGACCAGCACGAACAAAGCAACCGCAACAGCGAGCGGCGTTCGCTCGGAAAACGCCGCGTAAAACGCGTTGTCGGCGAACAGCCACACGGGGTAGAACAGGATGGTCGCCCACATGCCGTGGGCGGGTCCCCAGATGGGAGGCAAAAACAGCGCGCCCACGTTGACGCGGGGAACGCCTTCCAAAAACTTCTCCTCGCGAGCTATCTGCTCGTCGGTCAATTCAGCCACAATTCGATGCCCTTCTTACCGGCGCAATGCTTTCCTGCCATTATAGACGAGGAAGGAAAGCGGGGCGCACAGGCTCCGCCGAACGGAACGGAGGCAACCATGGACATACTGGCGGTGGCAGGATCGCTGCGCCGGGGCAGCTACAACCTCCAGCTCGCGCAGGAGGCCGGAAGGGTTGTGGCGCGCACGCATCCGGACGTGGGCTTTTCCATCCTCGACTGGGCCGACGTCCCGCTGCTTGACGAGGACGCCGAGCATCCCGCCCCCGCGGCGGTTAAGCGCGTGCGAAAGGCCGTGCGGGACGCCGACGGGGTGTGGCTGTTCAGCCCGGAGTACAACCACGCGATACCCGGGGGCCTCAAGAACCTGCTCGATTGGCTCTCCAGGCCGGGGGACGCAGGCGAGCCGCCCGTCCTTGCCGGCAAGCCCGTCGCGCTTGCGGGCGCCAGCATAGGATCGAGCGGGGCGACCCACGCCCAAGACCAGCTGGTGGGCGTGCTGAGCTTTTTGGACGCCCGCATCATGAACAAGCCGCGCCTGAGCATCGCTCACGTGGGGACGCAGGCCGAAGACGGCGCGCTTTCCCTGTCCGCATCGGCGCCCTACCTAAAAGCCCAGGCCGACGCGTTCGTGCGGTTCGTCGAGCGCGCCCGCTGCCACTAGCGAAGCGGCCCCGCCGCCATGCGGCGAAAAAAGAGGAGGCTCGCTTTGAGCCCCCTCTTTCGTTTGGCGGAGTCGCTGAACGCGCGCTTACGCCTGCTTTCCGTGGCCGAGGTCGTCCTCGCCCACGATGGTGTGACGCTCGGGGTCGTAGACCAGGCCGCCGTGCTCCTTCCAGAAGAACATGAGCAGCGTCGGGGAGATGCCCTCGATGTTGGCCAGGTACATGTGGATGAGCATGAAGCAGATGAAGACGTACATCATGAAGTAGTGGATGATGCGCATCGACATAAGTCCGCCCACCAGCTCCGTTCCCGCGGCGAAGAACCCGAGGTCCATCGTGGGAACCCACAGGCACAGGCCCGTGTAGAACATCACGATGATGAGCAGCGGGATGGCCAGGTAGCTGATCTTCTGCGGAACGCCCAGCTTCGCCGACAGCGGGTGGTCCTTCTTCAGGAACAGGTAGTACTTGATCCACTGGATGCCCTGATGGCGGTTGTCGGCCTGCGGCAGCCACGTCTTGAAGTCCACGACCTGCTCGCGCGTGCCGCCGGTGGGCGACGACTTCACGAAGAAGGCCATGGCCACGCGGATGATGCAGTTGAGGAACAGCACGAATCCGCAGAACACGTGCAGGCCGCGCGCGACGCTCATGAAAAACGGCCAGAACGGGAAATGGATGCAGAAGCCCGTGACGATGAGCAGGATCATCGCAACCAGGTTGATCCAGTGCGTGATGACGAAGGGCAGCGGGTGCGCTTCGCGGTAGTGTGCCAAATGCGCCATGTTACTTCACCCCCCAGGGGCTCGTGACCGTCTCGAAGCTCTTGCCCGTCGCCGGCTCGGTGACATGGACGGCGCACGCCGTGCACGGGTCGAAGCTGTGGACCGTGCGCAGGGCGTTGATGGGCTTCTCCACATCTCCCACCGGAACGCCGATGAGCGCCTGCTCGAGCGGGCCAAGCTCGCCGTCTGCGTTGCGGGGAGCCAGGTTCCACGTGGACGGGATGATGATCTGGTAACCCGTGATCTTGCCGTCCTTGACTTCCTCGCTGTGGTAGAGCGCGCCACGGGGGGCCTCCCAGAAGCCCGTCCCCGCGCCGGTGATGGTCGCAGGCTCGCGGAAGTACTCGGAGTCGCCGCTCTTGACGGCCTCCACCAGCTCGGCCACCCATTCCTTCATGAGGCCGGCGATGTAGAGCGTCTCCACCTGGCGGACGGCGGTGCGGCCGAGCGTGGACTGGGCCACGCCGATCTGGCCCGGGGCGCCCAGCGCCTCCAGCAGGCCGTCCACCTCGTCCTTCACGAACGGCACGCCGCGCTTGTACGCGGCCAGGATGCGGGCCAGGCCGCCCGCCTCGTAGGGCTTGCCGTCGTAGGCCGGGCACTTGACCCAGGTGTAGCGGTCCTCCACGTCGTAGGAGGTGAACTCCGGCTCGGTGGTGAAGTACGGGGAGGTGTAGGTTTCGGAACCCTTGTACCAGGAGCGCCCCATGTACTCGGTGATGAGATTCTCCTGCACGTCGGACAGGCTGAGGTTGTCGTCCACTACGCCCATGGGCAGGTAGCGGTCGGCCAGCTCCATGCTCTGGTTCTCGAACACGCCCCAGGCGATGTAGCGGCCGCATCCCTTGCCCCAGGTGAGCGCGTCGGCGTAGTAGGGGGCGATGGCCAGCGTGTCGGGGATCATGGTGGCGGCCACCCAGTTGTAAAGCTCGTCGACCAGACCCTTCAGGTCGTCGAGCTTCTGGTCGGTGGGCACGAAGGCCGTGCCGCCGGGCACAAGCGTCATGACATGCGGCATCTTGCCGCCCAGGATGGCCGAGATCTGGGACGCCTTGGCCTGCATGGTGAGCGCCTCAAGGTAGTGCGCCGTGCAGATGAGGTCAAGCTCGGGCGGCAGCTGGTAGGCCGTGCCGTCCTCGGCGTCGAACCAGTTGCCCGAGAAGATGGACAGCTGGCCGTTGTCGGCAAAGTTCTTCAGGCGCTCCTTGAGCTGGCCGAAGTCGGAGTTGATGGAGGTGCCGGCGGCCTGGGCCAGGTCGTAGGCGTCCGCCACGTCGGCCGTGAGGGCGTTCAAGGGGTTCACGTAGTCGAGCGCCGCCAGGTTGTAGAACCACAGGATGTGGCTGTGCAAAAACTGCGCGCCCTCAAGCAGGTTGCGGATGATGCGCGCGTTGTTGGAGATGGTGATGCCGTAGGCCTTCTCGGTCGCGATGGCCGACGCATGGGCGTGCGAGACCGGGCACACGCCGCAGATGCGCTGCACGATCTGCGCGGCGTCTTCGGGCGTGCGGTTCTCGACGACCATCTCCATGCCGCGGAAGCAGCCGCCGGACACCCAGGCGTCGGAGACCTTGCCGTTCTCCACTTCCATCTCCACGCGCAGATGACCCTCAATGCGGGTGATCGGGTCGATGACTGAACGCGCCATGTAGGCTTACCTCCCTTCCTTGTCGTCGTCGTACTTGCCGATGGATTTGTCGGGATGCTTGGCATCCCAGCTGCGCACCTTCTCGAAGTCGGCGCCGCCGTCCATGCGGCCGGACACCTTCATGCCGAAGCCGTGGACCACAAGGGCCGCGGCCAGGATGCCGGTGATGCCGAGCGCGATGGTGCCGGGCTGGATCATCCAATCGCCGATGCGCAGGTCGCGATGGCGCTCGTAGAACGGGGTGTTGACCTCGACCCAGTTCTGGCCGGGGTCGTTCGGGTTGGCCTCGCAGCAGCCGATGCAGGGCGAGCCCGCCTGCACGCACCAGCTGCGGCGGTTGTTGTACAGGACCACACCGCAGTTGGCCTTCGTCTGCGGCCCGCGGCATCCAAGCGGGTAGAGGCAGTAGCCCTTGGCCTCCTCCTCGGAGCCGAACCTGTACACGAACTCGCCGTTCTCGAAGTGGCCGCGGCGCTCGCAGTTGTCGTGGACGGTCTGGCCGAAGATGCCGACCGGCTTGTTCTGACCGTCCAGCTCGGGCAGCGTGTTGTCCATGAGGACCACGTCCACCAGCACCGACACGAGCCATTCGGGGTTGGCCGGGCAGCCGGGGATGTTGATGACCGGAACGTCGGTGATGCCGGCCTTCTCCAGGTACTTCTCCACGCCGATCGCGCCGGAGGAATTCGGGTTGGCCCCCATCCAGCCGCCGTTGACGGCGCAGGATCCCAAGGCGACCACCGCGTTGGCGTTGGCCGCGGCCTCCACCAAATGCTCGGTGCCGGGCATGTCGGCCACGCGCAGCGCCTGGCCGCCCCAGCCCTCCAGCACGGCGCCCTCGTAGATGAGGATGTAGTTGCCCGCCTCGATGGTCTGTGCCTTCGCCTCCTCCATGGAGTGGCCGGCCGCTGCGGAGAGGGTCTCGGAGTAGTTGAGCGAGATCATCTCCAGCACGATGGACGCCGGGTCCGGAGCCTCCACTTGGGCGAACGCTTCGGTGCATCCCGTGCACGAAGCGCCCTCTATCCAGATGACCGGGTACAGGTTGCCCTTCGTCGTGCCGATCACGGACTTCTCGAGGGCCTGCGCCACCTTCGGAGCGGCCAGTTCGGACAAGCCGGCCGCCACGGCGATGGTGCCGCAGAGCTTCATGAAGTCTCGCCGGCTGACCCCTCGGGCCGCGAGCATGTCCTGAAACTCGGTACGGCAAGCCTCATTTCCCATGTGCACACCTCCTCAGGTGCTTCTCGTCTTGCTGACATCTGACTGTGTATTTTCCACGACGGTCCATCTGAAACCGAGAAGACGCGCGCGAGCGCAACATTTGACCCGCAAATGGTACGAAAATGTTACGGCTGTCCGAATCCGTAACAAATCTTATGCACCTATCAGGGCCTTTTGCACGATTTCATGCAGTTTTGGCCCGAATTTCGGGGTCGCTATGCAAACCGTTCGCCGCAAGAAAGCAACCGGCAACCGCAGGACGCGGTCCCGCCCTTTCTCGTCGCGTGCCTCTTCTCCCGTCGCAAAACGGGTATGATAGCACACGACATGCAAGCAGCGCCTAAGAACCAGAAGGATTCGACCATGACCCCGACCCAAACCTCCTTCGCCTACCTCGGCCCCGCCGGCACCTACTCCGACGAGGCCACGCGCGCCTTCGCCACGCGCCTTGGCATCGATGATCCCACTCTTGTGGAATGCGCCTCGTTCGACGAGGTGTTCGACTGCGTCGACCGCGGCAAGTGCGAGTACGGCGTGGTGGCCAAGGAGAACTCGCTTGAGGGGCCGGTGACGGCCACGCTTGACAACTTCGCCTTCAAAAGCTCGGCTGTCATCTTGGGCGAGGAGGTGGTCGACATCCACCACTGCCTGGTGACGCATCCCGACGCGCGCCTGGAGGACGTGACCACCGTCGCCTCGCACGCCCAGGGGCTTGCGCAATGCCGCCGCTTCCTTTTGGAGAACCTGCCGGGGCGCGCCACCGTCACCACCTCGTCCACGGCCGAGAGCGCGCGCTTGGCCGCCGAGGATGCGCACGTGGCCGGCATCGCGAACGCCTTCGCGGCGAAGCTGCACGGCGCGTGCGTCCGCGCGCGCGACATCGAGGACCACTGCGGCAACCAAACCTCCTTCGCCCTCATCGGCCGCCAAGGGCACGAGCCGGTGCTCTCGGGCGGCGAGCGCAAGACGTCGCTCGCCTTGTTCCTGCAGGCGGACCGCGCAGGGTCGCTCAACATGATCCTCTCGGAGCTTGCCTACGCCAACATCAACCTCACCATGATCCAGTCGCGCCCCACCAAGCAGTCGCTTGGCGATTACATGTTCTTCGTGGAGTTCAAGGAGGACGTGACCTCGCTGCCCGTGCAGACCGCGCTCAACTGCCTGCGCCTGAAGCTGCGCGAGGTGAAGGTGCTCGGCAGCTACCCGGTCGTCTGACCTGCGGGCAGGGTCCCCGGGGAGGAGGGCTGGGCAAGACCGCCGCTTTGCTCCCAGGATCTGGCTCAACCCTCCTCCTCGGGGACCTCTCGCTGTTTCGACCGCAGGGCAGCGCCTCGCTGGCGACGTTAAACCTGGAAGCTAGAAGGCTATGACGCCGAGGTGCTCGAGGAGGATCTTCGTGCCGATGAGGATGAGCACGACGCCGCCCGCCACGCCGGCCGCCTGCTCGTAGCGCGCGCCGAAACGGTACCCCGCGGCCACGCCGACAAGCGACAGGAAAAACGCGGTGGCGCCGATGAGCGCCACGGAAAACGCGATGTCCACGCGCAAAAACGCGAAGGTGATGCCCACGGCCAGCGCGTCGATGCTCGTGGCCACGGCCAGCATGGCCAGCTCGCGCACGTCGAGCCTGCCGTCGACCGGGCACGCCAGGTCCTCGGGGTCGTCCCCGCGCAGGGCGTCCCGCAGCATCTTGGCGCCGATGAACGCCAAAAGCCCGAACGCTATCCAGTGGTCCACCGGCGTGATGAGCGATTCGAACTGCGTGCCGAGCGCCCATCCGAGAAAGGGCATGAGCGCCTGGAAGCCGCCGAAGAACAGCGCGATCACCAGCGCCTGGCGCGCATCGAGCCGCTTCATGCCGAGGCCCTTGCACACCGCCACGGCGAACGCGTCCATGGACAACCCCACCGCGATCAAGAACAGCTCAGCGAATCCCATGACGTTCCTCTCGTCTCCCCGAACATGAAAAAAGCCGACGCGGCGCGCCGGCACGGGAACACGGTGCGACGCTGCATCGCACCGCGGGTCTTGCCGTTTCAGGACGCGCCAGCCTCACAGCGGCAAGGCAGCGTGTTGACGCGTCCGCGCCCTCCGGGCGCCGGCTACTCCCCCACGGGATGAGGGCATTCTACCACAGCGCGCCGCTCAGGCGACGAAGGAATCGCCCTCGCGGCGGAAGAATCCCTCGGACACGAGGTCGGAGACGATGGATTCGAACAGGGCCGCATCCACCCCGTCGCGGCCGGCGGCGCGCTCGGCCGCATCCAGGCGCCGCGCCAGCTCGTCGGCGCCGATGCCGGGCTCGGCCAGCACGATGCGCACAAGCTCGGCGCGCTTCTGGCGCCGCGACCCCTCGAACGCCGACTGGCGCGCGTGGTGCGCGCTGCGCCGCGAGGGGTTGGGCACCGCCGACTTGAGGTGGGCGCCGTAGTCGAGCAGCGCGTAGTACCACGCCCGGGCATCGTCCTTTGGGCACGTGGCGGCCACAAGCGGGACCAGCTCGCGGTCCCGCACGCCCTCGCGGCCGGGGAACAGCTCGTGCAGGAACACCGTGCGCACGTTGGTCTCCAGGTAGACGCCGGGGCGGTTGAGCGCGAAGGCCATCACGCCCGCCGCCGTGGCCGGCCCTATGCCGGGCAGCGCCATAAGCCCCTCGTGCGTGTCGGGAAGCCGGCCGCCGCAAGCCGCGCACGCCTCGCAGGCGCGCTTGAGCGCGAGCGCGCGGCGGTTGTAGCCAAGCCCCTGCCACTGCGAAAGCACGTCGGACGTCGAAGCCGCCGCCAGCGCGTCTGCCGTGGGAAACGTCGCCATCCACCGGCCCCAGTGCTTGAGCACGCGGGCCACCTGCGTCTGCTGCAGCATGACCTCGGACACGAGCACGGCATAAGGGTCGTCCAGGTTGCGCCACGGCAGATCGCGGTAGAGGCGGGCCCCCTCCGCGCGCACCTTGGCCGCGAACTCGCCGGCGGAAGGGGCGTCGGAGGGCCAGGCGCCCTCCCCGGCCCTCCCCGCTAGCACGACGGGCGTCCCCCTTCGGCTCCGGGAACCTTTTCGGAGAGGCATGCGGAGGAGACGGAGCAGCATTCGGCCGCGCAGGACCCGGCCCCCGACGCCGCAGAGGAGCCGACGCTGGCGCCGCGGGCCAAGGCGGCCTCTATCACGGGATGCGAAGCCCCCTGCTCGATGAGGTCCTTCAGGGTGATGGAGGCGAAGTACTCGTGGAGCAGCGCGTCAGCGCCCCTCCACAGCTTGTTGTAGGCGCACCCCCCCTGCCGCTCGCAGTACTCGGGATCGAGCACGCACACCGCCACGCTCACCGGACCCTGGATGGCCTCCAGCACTTCGAGCAGCGTGGTGCGCTCGGGATCGCAGTTGAGCGTCAGGCCGCCATGGGCGCCGCGCACCGTCTTGATGAGCCCGCCCTTCACCAGGTCGTGCTGGATGCTGCGGGCGAACGCGTAAGGAATGCCCTCCTCCTCGGCTATATCGGATACCGACACGTACCCTTCGCCGTTGCGGTAGGCGGCGCGCAGTATCCTGCACGCGTAGTCGCAGCGTCGCGTGATGTCCATCGGTTACTCTTCCCCTTTCAGCAAATCTTCCAAATGATCGAGATCCTCTCGGAACCCTTTGACCACCGCGTCCTCGAGCGCGCGGTACTCCGCGGAATCGAGCGGCTGGTAGGCAGCCAGCTTGTCGAACAGGTTGCCGGCCGTCACCGGCAGGTAGCGCCGCGCGACGAGGCTGGCCTTGTACGCCTCCTCCACCGCCTCCCGCGCCGCCATGTACAGATCGTAGCGGGGCATCTGCGCCGAGTAGCGGACAAGGTCGTCTTGCGCCACGCCGCGAAGCGACGGATGGTCGCGCGCTATCTCCATCCAGATGTCGGCCCGCTCGGAGGCCGTGGGATAATCTATGTCGATGACGGACAGGGGCTCCAGCAGATCGTAGAAGAACGGATCCACCTCGCCCGCCTCGGAGGCGGACGCCAAAACGAACACGTCGGGGTTCTCCACCGCCGAGCGGATGAGGCTGATGGCCTCCCGCGCGCCGCGCGAGAGGCTGGCCAGGAGAAGCCCGCCCAGATCGTCCGGCGAAGGCTCGGTCACCGGGGACACCCACAAGTCCAGGTCCTCGAGCAATAGCACGCCGGCGCCTTCGAAGGCGTTCTTCGACGCGTTGAGCGCCGGCTGGCGGTCGGCTTGGGCCATGACGCACAGAACCGGCAAGCCCTGCAGGTTCTCCTCCATGCGCATGCGCAAGGCGGGCAGGCCCAGCTCGCCTAGCGTGGCGGCCATGAAGCGGTTGGCGTCCTCGCGCGCGGGCGAGCGGAACAGCAGGGCGTCGGCGGCCGGCATGCGGTCCAGGCCGTGGCGCGCGTTGAGCTGGGCGACAAGCTCCTGGAAGCCGGCGTCGGCCTGCATGCCCACGCCGAAGTCGCGCATGATGGCCACAGCCTGATCGTATCCCGCCAGGTCGCGGTACGTGATGCGCTCGAGCGTGGAGGAAGGGGAAGCGGCAGGCGCGCCCCCCTTCTCCAAGGCTGCAGGCGCCTCGCCCTCCGCAGGGGCGCCCGCCGGCCCCGCGGCGGCCGGCTCCGGCGCGGCCGAAGGCGGGGCGGGTTCGGGCCGACGGCGCGCCGACGGCGCCGTGAGGTGCTCCACCTTCATCAGGTGGGAGCCCTCAAGCCCTAAGAAATCCTGGGAGATGAGGTCGGTCATGTCCTCCAAGTCCTCACGGGACAGCCCGAACTCCTCCAGCTTGTCAAGCGCCAGATCCTGCAGCTGCTCGGCGCAGGCGACCGTCTCCTCCGACGACAGGTAGGGTTCCAGGCGCTCGAACACGTATTCGGCGATCGAGCGCTCCTTGAGCGAGCACGCCAGGCTCCACGCCTGCTTCAATCCGTTGAGGGCGGCCTCGTCGGGAACGCCGCCGTCGGGCCGCTGGGCCCGCTCGAACGCCGCCAGGTACAGATGCATCCCCAGCACCGCGTTGCCGGCCGCGCACGCTTGGGCGGCGCGGCTCAGGTACTCGTCGGCCGGGCTTCCGTATTCGTCGTTGTGGCTGGGCGAAGCGTTCGCATCGTTCTCGAGCATAAACCCAACCTCCTTTGCCTCCGGTGTCAGCACGTTGCACACAAAATGTCTATATTCAGGTGGCATTTTACCCGATGAGGACCCCCTGCGCCTAGAGCGCGCCCAAAAAACCCAAAGTTGTAACGATGCGGTGGTTTTCGGCGCGCGTCCAGGCGATGGCGCGGCCCGCCTAAGTCGAAAGGGGCTACCAGTCGAGCACCTCCCAGCCCCGGGCGCGGGCCGTCCGCGCGAGGGGCCGGTCCGGCGACACCGCGAACGGCCGCTCGGCCGCGTCCAAGACGGCACGGTCGGAGTGGTGGTCGCCGTAGGCGAAGGCGATCCTCCAGTTCCCCGGGCCAAAGCGCGCGTCGCCGAAGCGGCGCACGGCGGCGAGCTTCTCCTCCCCCTCCACGGGAAGGCCCTCCACCTCGCGCGTGTAGGTGCCGTCGGGGGCCGTCCGCATACGCGTGGACACCTGGCACTCGAAGGGGTGGCGCTCCATGGCGCGCAGGATGATGGGTTCGAACGTGGCCGACACCACGAGCACCACATCGCCCGCCTCGGCATGGGCGCGCATGGCCGCGTCGGCTTGGGGCCGGAACAGAGGCGCTATGCGCTCGTCGTAGAAATCCGACAGAAACGCGTCCACCTCGCAGGCGGGACGGCCCTCGAACGCCGTGAACACAAGACCGCGCACCCAGCTCTCGTTCTGCGGCAGGCGCAGCTTGTAGGCCGCGGCCCACAGAAGGATGCGGGACACCACGCGCTTCTTGAGCATCTTGCGCTTCATCAGATGGCTCACCAGCAGCACGGGCGAATTGCCCGCGATGCTGGTGCCGTCGAAGTCGAACACGGCGAGCCGCACCGGCTCCCCCGACGCGGCCCGTCCGCGCCCGTTGGTCAGTCCGTCCCCTTCGTGGGACATGCGCCGCCACCTCATCCCGTCCAAGCGGGGCCGCCGCGCCCCGCGCGTCAGCCCTGCGCCTCGTCCATCGTCTCCGTAAATTGCGAATTATACAACTCCGCGTAGAAACCGCCAAGCGCAAGCAGCTCCCCGTGCGCGCCCTGCTCCACGATGTCGCCGTCCCGCATGACCAAGATGAGGTCGGCGTTTTTGATGGTGGACAGGCGGTGCGCGATGACGAACGAGGTGCGCCCGGCCATGAGGTTGTCCATGGCCTTTTGGATGCGCTCCTCGGTGCGCGTGTCCACCGAGCTTGTGGCCTCGTCCAAGATGAGCATGCGACGGTCGGCCAAGATGGCGCGCGCGATGGTGAGAAGCTGGCGCTGGCCTTGGCTGATGTTGCCGGCGTCCTCGTTGATCTCGGTGTCGTAGCCTTGCGGCAGCGTCTGGACGAAGTGGTGGACGTAGGCCGCCTTGGCCGCCGCCTCCACCTCCTCGTCGGTGGCATCGAGCCTGCCGTAGCGGATGTTGTCGCGGATGGTGCCGCTGAACAGCCACGTGTCCTGCAGCACCATGCCGAACAGCGAGCGCACGTCGTCGCGCGCGAAATCGCGGATGTCCGTGCCGCCGATCTTGATGGAGCCCGACTGCACGTCGTAAAAGCGCATGAGCAGCTTCACCATGGTGGTCTTGCCCGCGCCCGTCGGCCCCACGATGGCGACGGTCTGGCCCTTTGACACGCGCGCCGAGAAGTCCTTGATGACCGGCTTCTCGGGATCGTAGCCGAAGCGCACGCGGTCGAACTCCACGCAGCACTCCACGTCGGCGACGCGCGCGCTCGCGCGGTCGGGCTTTTCCTCGAGCTCCTCGAGGAAGGCGAAGATGCGCTCGGCCGCGGCGGCCATCTGCTGCAAGACGTTGGACACCTGCGCGAGCTGCGTGATGGGCTGCGTGAAGTTCTTCACGTACTGGACGAACGCCTGGATGTCGCCCACCGTGATGGTTCCCTGCACGGCCAGGAAGCTGCCCGTGACGGCCACCGCCACATACCCCAGGTTGCCCACGAAGCCCATGACGGGCTGCATGAGGCCGGATATGAACTGCGATTTCCAAGCCGACTCGCGCAGGCGCGCGTTCGTCTCGGCGAAGCGCTCCACCGTGCCGTCCTCGCGGTTGAAGGCGCGCACGACGGCATGGCCCGAAAACGTCTCCTCCACCAGGCCGTTGATCTCGCCGAGCGTGTTTTGCTGGGCCAGGAAGAACTTCTGCGAGCGCTTCACCACCACCGCGACCAGCGCTGCGGAGACAGGCAGGACCACAACCGCGATCAGCGTCATGAGCGGGTTGATGGACAGCATCATGGCGAGCACGCCCGCAACGGTGGCCGTCGAGGTGATGAGCTGCGTCACGCCTTGGTTGAGGCTTTGGCCGAGCGTGTCCACGTCGTTGGTGATGCGCGAGAGCACGTCTCCGGTGCTCGTGCGCTCGAAGTAGCCCATGGGCATGCGGTCGATCTTCTCGGCGATGCTCCTTCGCAGCTCGTAGCACGTGCGCTGCGACACCGACGACATGATCCAGCCCTGCGCGAACGAGCACGCCGCCGACAGCAGGTACAGCCCGAGCGTGATCGCAAGGATGCGCGCGACGGCGTCGAAGTCGATGCCGCCCGTTCCCCCGACCTTGGCCACGATGCCGTCGAACAGCTCGGTGGTGGCCGTGGACAGCACCTTGGGCCCCACTATGTTGAACGCCGTCGACCCGAGGGCGAACGCGAGCACCGCCGCGATAGCCGCCTTGAAGCGCCCCATGAAGGCGACGAGCTTGCCGACGGTGCCCTTGAAGTCCTTGGGCTTCTCGCCCGGCGCCATGCGCCCGCCGGGCCCATGGCCGCCCATAGGCCCGCGGCGCGGCGCCGGGGAGGAGGGCCGCTCCTGCGCGCTCATGCCTCGCCACCCCCTCCCAGCTCGGCCTCCGAAAGCTGCGACATCGCGATCTCCCGGTACTCCCCGCAGGTGCGCAGAAGCTCCTCGTGCGTGCCCTGGCCGACGACGCGCCCCTCGTCGAGCACGACGATCTTGTCGGCGTGCAGCACGGTGGAGATGCGCTGCGCCACGATGACGACGGTCTTGCCGGACAGGCGCGCGTGCAGCTCGCGTCGCAGGGCCGCGTCGGTTTTGTAGTCGAGCGCCGAGAAGCTGTCGTCGAAAAGGTAGGCCCGGGCCTGCGTCGCCAGCGCGCGGGCGATGGCGAGGCGCTGGCGCTGGCCGCCCGACACGTTCGTGCCGCCCTGGGACACCGGATACGCCAGGCCCTCCTCCTTCGAGGCCACGAACTCGGCGGCCTGGGCGATGCCCACGGCCTCCTTCACGCGCGAGGGCGGCATGTCCTCGTCGGCGTAGGCCACGTTCGACTCGATGGTGCCGCTGAACAGGAACGCCTGCTGGGGCACGTAGCCCAGCTGGGAGCGCAGCGCGCGCTGCGAAAGCTCGCGCACGTCCACGCCGTCGATGGCGACCGAGCCTTCCGTCGCGTCGTAGAAGCGCTCGACGAGCTTCAAAACCGTGGACTTGCCCGACCCGGTGGACCCGACGATGGCCGTGGTCTTGCCGGGTTCGGCCGTGAAGTCCACATGCTCGAGCACGCACTCGCTCGAATCGCCGTACTTGAAGCTCACGTCGCGAAACGCGATGGCCGCCCCGCCCGTCCGCGCCGCAAGCTCGGCGTCGCGGGCGCGGGCGGGGTCCGGATCGCAGATGCTCGGAGCGGCTTGCAGCACCTCGTCCACGCGCTGCGCGGCCACGTCGGCGCGCGGCAGCATGATGGAGATCATGCCGATCATGAGAAAGCTCATGATGATGACCATGGAGTAGGTGATGAACGCTATGAGGTCGCCGGTCTGGATGGCGCCCGCGTCGATGGAGTGGCCGCCCACCCACACGATGAGGACCGACACGCCGTTCATGACGAGCATCATGAGCGGCATCATGAACGTCATGACGCGGTTCGTGAACAGCTGCGTGCGCATGAGGCGCGTGCTGGCCTTATCGAAACGCTCCTCCTCGTAGGGCTGGCGGTCGAACGCCCGGATGACGGGCAGGCCCGTGAGCATCTCGCGCGACACGAGGTTCACGCGGTCGATGAGCTTCTGCATGACCTTGAACTTGGGCATGGCCACCTTCATGAGCACGGCCACGAGCACGCCGAGCACCGCCACCGCCAGCACGATGACCCAGCTCATGGACAGATTGGTGCGCGACACCATGACGATGCCGCCGATGGCCAGGATGAGAGCGTAGAGCACCATGCGCAAAAGCATGACGACCACCATCTGGATGAGCTGGACGTCGTTGGTGCCGCGCGTGATGAGCGAGGCGGCCGAGAACCGCTGTATCTCGGCGTCGGAAAATCCCACCACCTGGCTGAACAGCTTGGCGCGCAAAGTCGCCCCCACCTTCGCGGCCGTGCGCGAGGCGACAAGGCTCACGAGCACGGCCGCGGCCATGCCGAGGGCGGCCAGGCCGAGCATGGTCAGCCCCACGCGGACGAGGTAGGACATCCGCATATCCGACAGGTTGTAGCCGAGCCGTTCGTACTCCGCCAGGGCGGCGGCGACAGCCTGCTGCCCCACAAGGGAGTCGCCGCCTGCGCCCAGCCCCTCCTTGGCCTCGTCCAGCATGTCGATGACCTGGTCCTTCGAGACCTCGTCGGCCTGATATGCCCACAAGGCCCCGTCAAGATCCAAATCGGGGGTCCTGTCGGAGAAATGGACGGCCGCAAGCGGCAGCGCCATCATGCGGTCGAGCGCGTCGATGTCTTTTTTCCCCCGGTCGTTGAGGCGGTAGGTGCCCTCGGGGGTTTCGTCGTAGGCGTCGCGAAACGCCTGCTCGTCGTCTTCGGGCAGCATCATGGCCACGAGGTCGTGGGTGCGGGCCGTCATCTCCTCGACCGCGGCGTGCTCCACGCCGGACTGCTGGATGCCCACGTCCACGATCTTCGACGTGTAGTCGGGCAGCGCCAGCTCGGCGGCCGCCTGCACCACGAGCAGGCACGCGATGAGCGCCACCGCGAGCTTGCAGCCCCCGAGGTAGCGGATTATGCGCACGGGCCCTCGCCTCCTTTCCCGCGAAGGTCCGAGGCGGGGCCTTCCGACGGCGTTCGTCTACGACGCGCGCCTTGCGCGCGCCGGCGTTCGCGTCCGCCGTGCGCAAGGCGACCAGGAGACAAACCTTACCATTTTTCGCCTTCTTCGGCCCGAAACGCCCGGTTCGACACAGAACCTGCATCGGAAAGGCGCAAAAGCGCAAGACGGGCTGCAAGGGCCGACGCGGCGGCGAGGACGAGCCATCCGACGGCGCAGGCCGCATCGTCGCCGGCATCGGCGAGCCTTCCCAAAGCCGCCCCGGCAACAGGGCGCCCCGACGGCGCGCGGAGGGCCGCTTCGGGCCGCTCCAAGCCGCTTCGGACCTCGCCGGACCCCACGGTGACCGTCGCCTCGTCCGAGACGGCGAAACGCCCGGTCGCGCTCGTCACGACGGCGCGATAGACCCGCGTCCCCTCCGCGGACGAGTCGACCTCCAGGAAAAATGACAAGGCGCCCTCCACGCGATCGAACCCGCCCTGCTCGTTTTTGACGAACCATTGGCAGGTCAGCAGCTCGTCGGTGCCCGGCGTCGCGTCCTCCACCGTCGCCCGCACCTTAAGCGGAGCCGTCTTCTCGCCCCGGGCGCAAACGATAGACGCGGGCTGCTCCGTGATCACGGGGTCGACGAAGCTTGCGGCGTAGAGCAGCGGGGCCCTCAGCCGCCCGGACGCCTCGCCGCCCGCCTTTTCGGCCGCAGGATCGGGCGGAACGTAGTCGCTCGGGACGAACGCCGACGAGGAGTCCGAAGAGCGCAGATGATTGCGCAATTCGTCCAACAGCCCCTTCACCTTGGCCCAAGACCGCTCGGTCACCACCTTGAAGGCGGCGTTCGCAAGCTCCGCGCGCCCGTCGGCAGGGGTGCTGCGCATCAGCGCGTCCACAACCTCGTGCTGGGCGATGATGGATGCCTGCAGCGCGTCAAGGTACCCGCGCACGCCGTCGGCCGCGACGCCGCGGTTGTTGCTCGCAAGCGTGTTGATGTCCATCATGACGTAGTCGAGGTTTCGTCCGGGTTCCTCCCGCATGGCCGCCTCGATGGAATCGACCCCGGGATCCCCCTGATGGGCGCCGTCCACCTTGTCCCAAGGCGGATAGAAGCCGGCATCGACCTCGGTCAGGAGCGCCGAGTAAACCGGCAGGTGCACGCCGAACTCGGCGCGCGAGAGCGCCTGCCACTGGATGGTGGCGATGTCGGGGGAAAGCCCGGGGCGGATCTGGAACATGTGGGACTCGACCGTCCGATCGTTGCCGATGGCGTACAGGGCGGGGTTCAGATTCGCATTCAAACCGTCGGTTTGCTCGCCCCGGGCCGCCAAGGATCGCAGCACCGAGAAAACGTCGGGCGCGAACCCGGGAACGAACAGGAGCCGGGGATCGGAAACGGAGGTTGCCGCGCCGTCCTCGCCCACCGCGTAGTCGACGCCTGCGGTCAGCGGGCTGCCGAAGTAGGCCCTGCCCTGCACGTAGCGCGTCGCCTTGCCCGGATCGGGATCGGCCCTGCCGTAGGTCGAGGCGATGTCGGGCGAGCCGTCGTCGAAGGTTTTGAGGATGCCGGCGCGCTGCGGCAGGCCGACCACGTCGGCGGAATGCAGGCACGCGGCCGCATCGTCCACATCAACCCGAAACCGCAAGTTGCCCATGTTGGGGTTCACCGACGCATGCGCGTCGTCCATCTTGAGGGCAAGCCACTGGCGGCCGGAGAGCTGCATGAACACCCACGCCTCCTCGCTGTCCGCGACAACGATCTGGTTGAGGCCCTCCGAACCCTTCTCGTCCACGATCCTGCCGAGCCTCTCCACCCCGTCGCGCGCCGAGGACGCCGTGGAGAGCACCACGTCGGCGAGGTTGTATTCGCCTATGCCGGTTTTGACGAGCGGATCGAGCGCGGCCATCTCGTCGTTGCAGTCGGTGGTGAGCGTGGCGGAAACCGACACGCCCTTCTCGTTGACGCCGGCTTCGGAATAGGCCTTCGCGGCCACCGGGTCGTCTTGGGCTTCCCATGCGCTCGGAAGGTCGCGGACGTACGTGTAGCGGTAGGAGGCGCCGCGATAGGTCCACTCGAACCCCGTGTCTGGCCTGCTGTCGTTCTCGTACGACCGAAACGCCGGGTCCACCTCGCGGTCCTGGACGCCGAACGCCTTCGCATGGCGCGGCTTGTAGTCCTCGGCGCGCCCGACGTAAAGCTCCCCGGCGGCGGTGAGGCCCTTTCCCACGTACACCTGCGTGCATGCAAGCGCGCCGCCAGGCGCCGCCGACAGCAGGGCGGCGAGCGCGCATCCTGCGACCATTCTGGAGAACCTGCGAAGCGCCATGCGTCCGTCCTTTCCTCGAAGCGGATCCGAAGGGCCCGCCCCATCGCCAAGCACCGGCCCAAGCACCGACGTCAACCGCACATGATACGAGGGAAGGCGCCGGATGCGATGGGAGGGGCCAAACGGACGGGGCCGCATGGGGAAAACGTTTCGTTCGACGCGCCGGGAAGGCCGCGCGGCCGGAGCCTCTCTGTTAAACCAGCGTTGACATGAACCAGTGTTTGCCGAATCTCGGGCCGGGCCTTCCCTGGTCGGGCGCCGGACAAGGCCCTCCCCGCCTGACGGGTGGGGTTTTGCCCGGCGAACCGGCCTGGCCTATGTCAATCCTGGTTTAACAGAGAGACCGGCCCGAAGTGGCACGGATCGCGTCTTGTGCATAGGTTTTTCTGCTCGAAGCGGCCGCACTGCGTCTTCTCGACGGGAAAACGCCAGGTCGCGAACCCCCGTCGAGAGCCTCCACCTCCTGAATCTATGCACAAAACGCGTTT
>NZ_CBDTNW010000008.1:0-6382 GCF_965361815.1 Rubneribacter sp. | reverse complement strand
GGGTGTCGTTGGGTGTTGTTTTTCTCCCCCCCCCCCCCCCCTCCGGCCGCCGAGGAGGCGGCGGCCGCGGCTCGCGCGGCCGGCGCGCTTACGGCTTTTGGCGACAAGGCCGTGCGGGAGCTTTCCCGCGCGGTTGGCGGGCCGTTCGACCTGTGCGTCGCAAGCCCGGGCATCCCCGCCTCCTCGACGCTCTACGCGGACGCGGCGGCGGTGTCGGCGGAGGTGGTAAGCGAGGTGGAGCTTGCCTGGCGCGAGAGCGCCGCGGACAGCCGCTGGGCGGCCGTCACGGGCACCAACGGCAAGACCACGGTCACGTCTTTGGTGGCGCACCTGCTGCGCGCGGCGGGGGAGGACGCCGGGGCGGTCGGCAACATCGGCGAGACGTGCCTGGGGGCCGTGGCCGCGGGCGGGACGCGGACGTACGTGGCGGAGGTGTCGTCTTACCAGCTGGCCTCCACGTCCCGCTTCGCGCCGGATGCGGCCGTGCTGCTCAACGTCACGCCCGACCATCTGGCGTGGCACGGCGGTTTCGAGGCGTATCGCGACGCGAAGCTCAAGGTGCTGGCGAACCTGCCCCGCGTCCCCGGCTCCGTGGCGGTGCTCGACGCGACCGACGACGTGACGCGCGCGCAGGTGCGCCGCCTGCGCGCCTTGACGCGGGCCGAGCGCGGCTTCTCCTACGTGCCCGTAGGGGGCGGGGAGGGGCTTTCGGCGGACATGCGCGCGGCGTGCGGCAGCGAGAACGCGGCGTTCCTCGGCGCCGACGGCATGCTGCGCGTGGCCTTGGACGGACGCGAAGCGGCCCTTCTGCGCGCCGACGAGCTGCGGATCAAAGGCGAGCACAACGTGTCGAACGCGCTTGCGGCCGCCGCCGTCGCCTTGGCGCTCGGAGCCGCCCCCGAGACCGTGGCGGAGGGGCTGCGCACGTTCGCGCCCCTCGAGCATCGCATCGAGCCGTGCGGGACGGTGGGCGGGGCGGAGTGCTTCAACGACTCCAAGGCCACCAACGTGGACGCGACGCTCAAGGCGCTCGCGGCGTTTCCCGGACGCCGGCTTGTCGTGCTTCTGGGCGGCGACGACAAAGGGACCGACCTCGCGCCGCTTGTGGAGGCCGTCCACGAGCACGCGGCCGCCGCGGTGTGCTTCGGCGCGGCGGGTCCGCGTTTCGCCGCGGCGTTCGAGCAGGCGGCGCCGAACGCGCCGGAGGGCTTTTGCCTCCTGCGCGCCTCCCGCCTCAAAGACGCCTTCGAAGCGGCGCTTTCCCAGGCGGGTCCGGGCGATGCGGTGCTGCTCTCGCCGGCATGCGCCTCCTTCGACGAGTTCGGTTCGTTCGAGGAGCGCGGACGCGTCTTCAAATCGCTGGTGTCGGCGCGCGCGGGCGCGCCGGGGGCGTAGGAGGGGCGCGGCATGGTCGGCGCGCGCGGCAGGCGGGAGGCTCCCGCCCACATCATGGTTCCAAGGCTGATCCTGCTCCTTTCGGTGCTGGCGCTCATGCTCGTCGGCTTCGTGATGATCTACTCCACTTCGTCGGTCATCGAGCTGTCCACGGCTAAGAGCGTGGCCGAGGCGGATCCCATGGCCGACGTGGTCAAGCAGATGCTGTTCGCCGCAGTGGGGACGGTGCTGGCGGTGGTCGTGTGGAAGTTCGTTCCGGTGTCTGTGTGGCGCGGCAACCTGGTGTGGGTGGTGTGCGTCGTTGCGTTCGGGCTGCTTTTGGCCACCTCGTTCTCGGGCGCGGGCGGAGATGACTGGGGCGCCCAGCGCTGGCTGGTGGTGGGCCCGTTCTCCTTGCAGCCCTCGGAGTTCGCCAAGATCGCGTTCGTTTTGGTGACGGCGCGGCTTCTGTGCGATTTCCGGGAGGGGGCCTATTCGTTCAAGACGTTCGTCGGGCTTGTGTTCGCGTGCGTGCTGCTTCCTTTGCTCATGATCTTGGGCTTGCAGTCGGATCTGGGCACGGCCATGATCTGCGTCGTGGGCATCCTCACCGTGATGTGGCTGGGGGAGGTGCCGATGCGCACCATGGCCGTGACGGTGGGCGGCGTGGTGGCGGTGGGGCTGGTGGGCATCCTGTTCAAGTCCTACCGGCTGGCCCGCCTCATGGTGTTTCTTGACCCTTGGAACGACGGTGCGAACGGGCAGGGCACGGGCTACCAGCTCATCCACTCGCTCTACGCGCTTGCGAGCGGCGGCCTGTTCGGCGTCGGGGTGGGCAACTCCCATGAGAAGTACCTCTACCTCACGCAGTCCGACACCGACTTCATATTCGCCATCATCGGCGAGGAGCTGGGGCTGGTGGGCGCGCTGGCGGTCGTGGTCTTGTTCCTGCTGTTCCTGTACGCCGGCATGCGCATCGCGCGCTCGGCCGCGGACAGCTTCGGGGCCATGGTGGCCGGCGGCTTCACCGTCATGATCGCGTTTCAGGCGTTCCTCAACATCGCCATGGTCATAGGGTGGTTCCCCGTGGTGGGCAAGCCCCTGCCGTTCGTGTCGTCGGGCGGCTCGGCGCTGCTTGCCATGCTCATCATGGTGGGGCTTATCCTGTCGGTGTCGCAGGAGGCCGACGCGCCGTCGGTGTACGAGCGGCGCCGCGCCGATCTGCGGGTCGTGCGCGCATCCGGCGACCCAGCCCCCGCGCGCGGGGCGGCCGGGCGCAGGGCGGGCGGCCCGGCGCGTTCGAGAACCAGGAGGTAGCGATGCTCATCGTGCTGTCCGGCGGCGGAACCGCCGGCCACATCAATCCGGCGCTGGCGCTGGCCGACGAGCTTGGGAAGCGCGGATGCGACGTGCGCTTCGCGGGCACGCCGACGGGCGTGGAGGCGCAGCTGGTCGCTCAAGCCGGCATCCCGTTCACCCCTTTCGAGGCCCAGGGATTCAACCGCTCCCATCCTTTGAGCCTGCCTCGGGCCGTGGCGAAGATACAGCGGTCCACCAAGGCGGCCCGGCGTTGGTTCGACGAGATCCGCCCGGACGCCGTGGTGGGCTTCGGAGGCTACGTGTGCATCCCCGTGGCCCGCGCGGCCGAGCAGCGGGGCATCCCGGTGGTGGTGCACGAGCAGAACTCGGTCATGGGCCTGGCCAACAAGTACCTGGCCAAGCGCGCCGCGGCGGTGTGTTTGACCTACGAGCGCGCCGCGCAGGGGCTTTCAGGCGCCGGGCGCACGGTGGTGACGGGCAACCCGGTGCGCGAAAGCGTGCTGGCCGCCACGCGCGAGCAGGGCCGCGCCGCCTTCGGCGTGCCGCTCGAGGCCCGCATGCTGCTGGTCACGGGAGGCAGCCTTGGCGCGCGCCACCTCAACCAGGCGCTCGTCGCGCTCAAAGACGCGCTGCTTGCCTACGAGGACCTGCACATCGTGCACCTGACCGGCCGCAAGGAGCACCAGGCGGTGCTCGACGGGCTGCGCCTGAGCCAGGACGAGGCGCGCCGTTGGCAGGCGCTCGCGTACTCCGACCGCATGGGCGAGGCCATGGCGGCGGCCGACGCCGTGGTGTCGCGCGCCGGGGCCACCTCGCTTGCCGAGATATCCGCCCGCGCGCTCCCGGCGCTGCTGGTGCCGTTTCCCTACGCGACGGAGGACCACCAGACCATGAACGCACGCGCCTGCGTGGACGCCGGCGCGGCCTTCCTGGTGCCCGACGCGGAGGTGGAGGGCCCGAAGTTCGAGCGGAAGCTGCGCGCGCTCATCGAGGACGCGGACCTGCGCGAGCGCATGGCGGCCGCCGCGCGGGCGCAGGGAAGCGCCGGCGCGGCCGAGCGCCTGGCCGACGTCGTGATGGAGGCCGCGTCAAGAAGCGGCGCGGCGGAATCCCGATAGGGTACAATGGGCAGTCGCTGAAACGAGAGGAAACCGAAGGGCGGGAAGATGGAGACAGGGCGCATCGACCGGGTGCATTTCATCGGCGTGGGAGGGGTCGGCATGAGCGGCATCGCCCGCGTCGCGTTCGACCAAGGCATGCGCGTGAGCGGATCCGACCTCAAGGAGAGCCGCTACACCAAGCAGCTGCGCGAGGCCGGCATCGAGGTGCGCATCGGCCACGACGCGGCCAACGTGCCCGAAGGCGACGTCGTCGTGGTGGTGTCCACCGCCATCCTGGACAACAACCCCGAGCTTGCGGCCGCCAGGCAGCGGGGGCTTCCCATTTGGCATAGGGCCCAGATGCTCGCCCGCCTGGGGGTCGGCCTCGACACGCTGGCCGTGGCGGGCACGCACGGCAAGACCACCACCTCGTCCATGCTCGCCAGCGTGCTGGACGGCATGGGGGAAGACCCCACGTTCCTGATCGGCGGCATCGTGCGCGCCTACGGCACGAACGCCCACTCCGGCACGGGGGGAGCCTACGTGGTGGAGGCGGACGAGAGCGACAAGTCCTTCCGCTTCCTCTCGCCCAAGGCCGTGCTCGTCACCAACATCGAGGCCGACCACCTCGACCACTACCGCGACCTCGACGAGATCTACGAGAAGTTCTCGTCGTTCATCGCATCGGTGCCCGACGAGGGCGTGGCGGTGGCGTGCGGCGACGACGCCGCCTTGGCCTCCCTCGCTCGCGCGACCGGGCGGCGCCTGGTCACGTACGGGTTCTCCGAGGAGTGCGACGCGCGCGTCGTGGAGTTTTCGCCCTGCGGCGTGGGCAGCGATTTCGTGCTGCGCCTGCCCGACGGCGAGCAGGTGCGGGCGAGCCTTAGGCAAAACCCCGGCCGCCACAACGCGCTCAACGCCTCCGGCGTGCTCACGCTTCTGTGGGCGCTCGGGCACGACGTGCGCGAGGCGGCCCGCTCGCTGGCCGGATTCGCCGGCGTGAGGCGCCGCTTCGACTTGGTGGGCGAGGCGGCGGGCGTGACCGTGGTGGACGACTACGCGCACCACCCCACCGAGATAGCGGCCACCATCGAGGCCGCCGCGCGTCTGGGCTACAGGCGCGTGCACGTGCTGTTCCAGCCGCATCGCTACTCGCGGGCGCCGCTGTTCACCGAGGTACTCAAAGACGAGTTCGCCGCCGCCTTCGACGCGGCCGACGCCGTCACGTTCATGGACGTGTACCCGGCCGGCGAGGCGCCCGTCCCGGGGGTGAGCGGCAAGACCTTCCTCAACGTGGTGCTCGGCCATCCGGGGCATCCCGAGGCCGCCTACGTCCCGCGCCGCGTGGAGGTCGTTCCCTACCTGGCCTCCAAGCTGGGGGAGGGCGATCTGCTCATCACCATGGGAGCGGGGGATGTGACCGCCATCGGGCCGCAGCTTGTCGACGCCCTCTCCCAAGGGCCGCGCGCCGCCTCGCCGTCCGCGCCCGCCGACAGGGCGTGACGCCATGACGGCGCGTCACACCTCGGCGCTCGAGGCGCTGCTTGTGGACGAGGCGTTCGACGGCGACGTCTACCCGGCCGAGCCCATGTCCCGGCACACCATGTACCGCATCGGCGGGCCGGCGCGCTTCTACGTGCAGGTTGCGTCGGTGGGGGCGCTCAAGCAGCTGGTGGAGGTGTGCGAAGGGTCGGGCGTGCCCTGGGTGGCCGTCGGGCGCGGCAGCAACCTTTTGGTGGCCGACGAGGGCTATCCCGGCGTGGTGGTCGCGCTGGGGCGCGATTTCCGCACCTGCCGCTTCGACGAGGAGGGGAGGCGGTTTTGCGTGGGGGCGGGCGTGCCGCTGTCCTCGGTGGTGCAGGAGGCGTTTCGCCGTTCGCTTTCGGGGCTTGAGTTCGCCGTGGGCACGCCGGGCACGGTGGGGGGCGCCCTGCGCATGAACGCCGGCACGCGTGAGGAGTGGATAGGCTCGCGCGTGGCCTCCGTGACCACGCTTTCGCCCGCGACGGGCCTTACGCGCCGCGCGGGCGGCGAGCTGTCCTGGGGATACCGGGAAAGCTCCTTTGCCGAGGACGAGGTCATCGTGGAATGCGAACTTTCCGTAGAGCCGGCCGATCCGTTCTACTTGCGCGGTAAGATGGAGGCGTCGCACACGCGGCGCAAGCAGACGCAGCCGCTTTCGGTCCCCTCGTGCGGGAGCGTGTTCAAAAACCCCGAGGGCGCGTCCGCGGGCGCGCTCATCGAAGCCGTGGGCCTCAAAGGCCGCCGCGCGGGCGGCGCGCAGATCTCGGAGGTGCACGCGAACTTCATCGTGAACACGGGCGGGGCCGCCGCGCGCGACGTGATGGAACTGATCGAGCTGGCAAGGCGTGAGGTGTACGAGGCGTATGGCATCGAATTACAACCGGAAGTCCGCTTCCTCGGGTTCTCGTAGGGCCCCATCGCCTTCCCGCGCAACGCCTGTCCGCGCCGGCTCGCGTCCTCGGACGGGCTTCGCGCGCGCAGGGGCGGGCCGCGCCTCGGGGGCGCACGTTTCCGCGCGGGCGTCCGGCTACCCCGCCGTCCCAGGAGGGAAGGCGCCTTGCGCG
>NZ_CBDTNW010000007.1:0-9833 GCF_965361815.1 Rubneribacter sp. | reverse complement strand
TGTCGCCATCCCTGCCCGCCAGAATCTGCATTGCATCCAAAAGCATCCGATATAAGGCTTTCAAATGCAACAACTACAAGATAGGAGAATCATGGAAAGAAGAAAGCTCGTAACGGGCATGGCCGTGGTTGCCCTCTGCGGCGCCGTTGGCGTTGGGGGAGGGCTGCTGGGATGCGCGCCGCAAGGATCTTCGAGCGAGGCGCCTTCAAATGACGGGGGCGCGACGGAGGCCCAGGCGACGACGTCCGACGCCGACAAGACCATGGAGGAGTGGGGCGAGCTTTACCCGCTCCAGTACGGTTCGTACCATCAGAGCACGGTCAAGGACGACGGGCTGCTCCACGGCCATTACGATCTGAAGCAGAAGCTGCTTGCTCCGGCCAAGCGCGTTGAGCGCACCGACGGCCAGCTTGACACGAAGCTCATCAACGAAAGCGGCGGCTTCAACCAAGACGAGAGCATCCTGGTGTCCGGCGTTGAGTGGGATTCCGAGAACCATGTGTGGGTGGTGAAGGACAGCGAGCTTGACGACCTTTCGGGCACGCGCGAGCGCCAAGGATGCTACGCATGCAAGACAAGCGTGTTCGATGACGTGTACGACCAAGATGGCGCGGGCATTTTCGGCGCCAAGATGACCGACGAGTTCGTGGACACGCTCAACGGCCAGGTGTGGAACTGCACCACATGCCATGACGGCGATCCCGCCGCAAACCCGCCCGATGCGCAGCTGACGTACTGGACGCAGCTTGCTCGCGATTCGTACGACCTGTTCGATTCGGACGAGCGCGTGTGCGGTCAGTGCCACAACTCGTTCGACTACCGGTCGCATATCACCGACCAGGAGACGATGGATGGGTTTTCCCCGTATCGGTACGGCTTGGACGTTGACTCGCTCTACGAAGCGGCGGTCGAGGACGGCATTTACTCCATTGACGAGGATACCGGCATCTTGCTGACCTGCTTCGATCACCCGGAGATTGAGTTCGTCCAAGGAAGCGCGATGAACGAGCTGGGCGTTACCTGCGTGGACTGCCATATGCCGCAGGCGGACGAGTCCGGCGAAGGGTACACCAGCCACAACGCTTCGGGTTCGCCCTTGGAGAACGAGGATGCGCTTGAATACTGCCTGACCTGCCACAAAGAGCAGGGGATAGAGTCGACGGCCGACATGAAGGCCATGGTGGAGGACCTGCAGGCCAAGACGAAGGCCGTCGAGGAGGATCTTGACGCGCGCTTCGACCAGGCTTACGAGCTGATCAAGAACGCGAACCAAAGCGGCGGAGTGGACGAGGCCGTGCTGCAGCAGGCTCGGGACGACTACTCGAAGGCGGAAGCGTACTTCCATGCGACCGTGGGAGACGCTCCCATGGGTGTCAAAGTGGTCCACAACCCGGTGGCGACCGAGAACTACTGCGCTCAGGTTGGCAATCTGCTTGACGGGATCATCGCGAGCCTCGGGTAAACTGAGAAGCGACAGGAACCCTCCCTTGCGGAACGGCGCCCATGCGGTGCCGTTCCGTCGTGGGGGCGGGCGGATGCGGGGACGCTTGCGCATGCTCGCGCATGCGGAGGGGAGGTGCCATGGGCGACGTCAAAGGGTGCAGCATGCGCGGTCTTTCGATTCGCGTCGCGTGCTTGGCCGTCGCCGTGGTCGCGGTGGCGGCTGTTATGTATCTTGCCTGGTCGCAGTCGTATCAGGAGGAGGCGGTGCGCGGAAAGGCGCTTGCCGAGGCGCGCACGCTCAACCTGGAGATGCAGGCGGTGTGGGACTACATCGACGATTCCCAGCCGCTTATCAACGTGAACGACGACGGTTCCTACAGCTTCAAGGGCGTGTACTGCTCGGTGGCCGGCAAGGCCATCGCGAAGCGGTTCACGCGCGATTCCGAAGGCTATGTCATCCGCTACGTGCGGGAGGATCCGCGTTCGGGCACCGACGTTCCCGATGAGTTCGAGGCCGAGGCGCTCGCCCGTTTCGAGGAGGGCGCCGCGACCGAGCACTACGGGGTGTCCTCTGTGGACGGGCAGCCGGTGTTCCGCTACGCCTCCCGGCTCGTTCTCAAGCGGAACTGCCTGCAGTGCCACGGCGAGCCGGCCGGGGAACCCGACGTGACGGGCTTTCTCAAAGAGGGTATGAGCGAAGGCGATCTGGCGGGCTGCGTCAGCATGGTCATTCCGCTCGGAAGCTACGAGGCCGAGGCGCATACCGAGCTTGCGGTCTCGCTCGCGTTCTTCTTCTGCCTGGCCACGGCCATTGTCGTGGTGGTGGCTTTCGCTTTGCGGCGGTGGGTGGCGCGTCCGCTTGAAGCCGCCAACGCGCAGCTGCAGGACGAGAGCGAGGAGAAATCGAACTTCCTTGCCATCATGAGCCACGAGCTGCGCACGCCCCTTTCGTCCATCATCGCGTTCACCGACATCTGGGAGCGGTCGCCGCGCGCGAAAGATCCCGACGAGCGAAAGCTCGTGCAGGAGATCAAGGAGAACAGCGTCGTGCTTTTGGACATGGTGAACAACACCATAGACGTGGCGCGTTTGGAGGCCGGGCGGTTCGAGGTGCAGTGCGACGAGGTGGACCTTGTGGACGTGGTGAACGCCGTGTTCGCCGTGGCCGAGCCGTTGGCCATCAAGCAGGGCATCGTGCTGGGCAAGTCGGTTGATCCGGGCATCCCCATCATGCGCTCGGACTGGGAGGCGCTGCGCAAGATCATCATGAACCTTGTGAGCAACGCGCTCAAATTCACCGAGCGCGGCGGCTCCGTGGAAGTGTCGGCCCGCCTTGCGAACGCGGGGGACGAGGGCGAGGGCGGCGCGTTGGCGGTCATCGCGGTCGCCGACACCGGCTGCGGCATTGATCCGGACGATCACGCGAGGATATTCAGCCGCTTCACCCAGGCGTCTGCGGCGGCGTCTGGCCGCGGGGGAAGCGGGCTTGGCCTGTTTTTGGCGAAGAACCTGGCCGAGAGGCTGGGCGGATCCATCGCGGTGGAGAGCGCGCCGGGCAAGGGCAGCACGTTCACGGTGGCCGTTCCCATCGTGTGCCCCGAGGAGGGCGCTGATCAAGGAGGCGAGCGATGAAGATTCTGCTGGCAGACGACGAGCCGAGCTTGTGCGAGGCGCTCTCCATCATCCTGCGCGACGCGGGATATGAGGTGCGTGTGGCCCGCGATGGGGCGCAAGCGGTGACAATGTTTGCGCGAGAGCGCCCTGACCTGGCCATCCTTGATGTGATGATGCCTAAGCTGGACGGGTTTGACGCATGCGAGAGCATACGGGAGATAGACCCCGACGTTCCCGTCCTCATGTTGACGGCCAAAGGCGACATCGACGACAAGCGCAGCGGGTTTCGCGCCGGGGCGGACGACTACGTCACCAAGCCCTTCAACGACGAGGAGCTTGTCTTGCGCGTTGAGGCCCTGCTCCGCCGGCGGGGGCGGGGCGATGCTCCGCACGGGACGGGCGGGCTCATGCGCACGGTGCGCATCGGCGACCTTGTGATCGATCCTTGCCGCTACGAGGTGACCGTGCGCGACCGCGTGATCAACCTCACGCCGAAGGAGTTCCAAATACTCGCGCTGATGGCCGACCATCCCGGCAAGGTGTTCACGCGCGAGGATCTGATCGAGAGCATCTGGGGCGAGGAGTACGAGCGCACGGGGTCCATCAGCATTCCCGTGTACGTGCGCCGCATCCGCGAGAAGATAGAGGAGGACCCTTCCGATCCGAAGTACCTCCAAACCGTTTGGCGCTTCGGCTACCGGCTGGGGGACTGATCCGCGCAGCCGGCCGGGAGCCGGGTTCGCGCTGAAAGCGACCGGCGGCCTTGCGGGGGGGGGTGGTTCGTGCAACCGGCTGGAAGCCTCTTCCCGCTCCGCCCCCTCGTCCCCTTGCTCCCCGCCGCCGCTGCCGTGCTGCCCCTTGGTTGCCCGTTTTCGCTTCCTTTGTGCAGATCGCACGCAGCGGAGGGGATTTTCGTTGACTTCTTGCACCGATGCTGCTTATACTTCAAAAGTTCGCTTTCAGAAGCCCCGTGACGCAGCGAGAAGCGGAAACGCGAACCGAGGGAGTCCAGGCCCGAGGTTGCGTGCCGGCGTAGGAACCCGGCATCCGATCGACCTGCACTTTTGGAATCGATCACCGCAGTTTCGAGGCGGGTCCGGCAGACGGGCCGTCTTGGGGCGGCGGGTTCCCGCCCCGCACGGCGGGGTAGGACGCACGTATGGAGGAAGACAGTGAAGACGTATTACGCGAAACCCCTCGAAGTTGAGCGCGAGTGGGTCTTGATCGACGCGACGGACCAGGTGCTCGGCCGCGTTGCCTCCAAGGCCGCGCAGATCCTCAAGGGCAAGCACAAGCCGCAGTACACGCCGCACGTGGACACGGGCGATTTCGTGGTCATCATCAACGCGGACAAGATCCGCGTGACGGGCGCGAAGGCGTCTGCGAAGACCTACTACCGCCACAGCGGTTACCCCGGCGGTCTGAAGTCGGAGACCTTCACCGAGGCCATGACCAAGCATCCCGAGCGCGTGATCGAGCACGCCGTGAAGGGCATGCTGCCGAAGAACCGGCTCGGTCGCGCCATGGGCAAGAAGCTCAAGGTGTACGCGGGTCCCGAGCACCCGCATATGGCCCAGAAGCCCCGCGAGATCAAGATGGAGGGTTAACCCATGGCAGGTGAAGCTTTGTACTACGGCACCGGCCGCCGCAAGAACGCCGTCGCTCGCGTGCGCCTCGTTCCCGGCACCGGCAAGATCACGGTGAACGGCCGCGAGGCGGTCCAGTACTTCGGCCGTCAGGCGCTGGTGGACTACGCCAAGACGCCGTTCAAGGTGACGGACACGATGGACCACTTCGACGTGATCGCCCGCATCAACGGCGGCGGCATCTCGGGTCAGGCTGGCGCGCTGCGCCACGGCATCTCCCGCGCGCTGCTTGAGGCCGGCGACTACCGCGCCGAGCTTAAGAAGGCCGGCTACCTCACGCGCGACGCCCGTATGGTGGAGCGCAAGAAGTACGGCCTGAAGAAGGCCCGCAAGCGCCCGCAGTTCAGCAAGCGCTAGGCGTATCGCCTTCTCGCGTTCGCGAATCGCACGTTTTCTGGAAGCGCCGTCCCTTCGGGGGCGGCGCTTTTTCGTGGGGGAGGGTTCTGCGCGTGTCGCATAGGTCTTGCGCTTTGCGGCGGCGCTCTCGGTTAGAATGGGCGAGCGACGCGTTGGGGGGAGGCCGGGTGAAAGTCGGGCCGCGCCAGGCGACACGGCTGGGTACGAAATCATGTCCAGCGGGGCATATTTGGAGCAGACGTGCGAGGAAGCACGAAGATGCGAGAAGGAGAGGGCGCATGCGCGAGGTGCGGACGGCGCGGGAAGACGAGTTTGATAGGGTGATGGACTTCTACTCTGCGATGATCGACCAGATGGCGGGGACGGATTTCGATGTGCGGTGGAAGCACGGGGTGCATCCCTCGCCGGAGTTTCTGCGTGCGGCTGTTGATGCTGGTCAGGTGCATGTGCTGATGGTCCGGGATGATGCGCATCAACCCTGCATCGCGGCGGCCATGGTGCTTGACGGAGATGCGGCAAAGGGCTACGAGCGCGTTCCGTGGGGCGTGGCGGCCGCTCCCGACGAGGTGTGGGTAGTGCACGTGTTGGCCACGCTGCCGGCGTTTCACGGTCGGGGATTCGCGCGCGATCTGATGCTGGGCGGCTTGAAGGCTGCGCGTGCGGCGGGGAAGCGGGCCGTCCGCCTGGACGTGTTCCCCGACAACGTTCGCGCGCGGCGATTGTACGAGGCGTGCGGCTTCAAGAACAAAGGGACCTTCCCGCTACTTTACGAGGATCTGGGTCCTGCAAACTTCTGCCTGTACGAATGTGCGCTGTAGCCGGCCTTCCGGCGCCGTCGACCGCGACGGCGCCGGAGACTCGCGCGGGTTACGCCTGGCCGCCCAAGACCTGACCGATGGTGTAGCCCATCAGGCAGTTGCGGGTGTGGCTGAGGCAGTTCAGGTTGTGCGGGTAGGTGTTGTAGAACATGCCGCCCGACACGATGCCGGCCGCGAACAGGCCCTCGATGGGCTGGCGATCCTTGTCCAGCACGCGGCACTCGGCGTCCACCAGAAGGCCGCCCACGGTGCACAGGCCGTCGGCGTATTCCTTCGTGGCGTAAAACGGCGGCGTGTCGATGGTCATCATCATGTCGCCGGGGAAGTTGAAGTCCTCGTCCTTGCCGGCCGCCGCCATCTCGTTCCAGCGCTCGATGGTGGCCGTGAACTCGTCCACCGGCACCTCCATAAGCTCGGCCAGCTCTTCAAGCGTGTCGGCCTTGAGGGCGTTCTCGCTGGTGGCGGCTGCCGTCCAAACTTCCTTCGGGCCGTAGCACGACGAGCTGGGCGTCCAAATCTTGTCGATCTTCTGCTCGATGGCGCCGTCCACGATGTAGAAGTCGTAGGTGCCGGGTTGCGCCTGGATGGAAAGGGCCAAATGTCCGTACGGCTCGTACTCGGGCACGAAGCGGCGGCCCAGCTTGTTCACGCGCAGGTACGGCATGAGCTGCTCGGGATCCAGCATGATGGCGTGCGGGAACTCGTCCTCGGCCGCGCCCACGGCCAGGCCCATCTGCAGGCCGTCGCCCGTGTTGCCGAACGCGCCGGTCAGCCAGTGCCCCGGCACGCCGCGCGGACGGCAGCGCTCCTTGAGCATCTGCTGGTTGAACTCGTAGCCGCCGGTGGCCAGCACCACGCCCTTCGCGCAGTTGTATTGCTCATAGCCCTCGTCGCTTTTCACGATGACGCCCGTCACCTTGCCTGCGTCGTCGGTGACCAGCTGGCACGCGGGGCACTCGTAGCGGATCTCCACGCCGGCCTCCTGCAGGATGCCCGCCAGGATGCCGGCCAGTTCGGCCGGGGGATAGGGCAGGTTGAGCGAGGTGTTCCAGGAGCGGGACAGCGACGTTTTGTCCCACTCGTCGCGGAAGTCGGGGAAGTCGCCTGCGGCGAACGTGAGCGGGTAGTCGTCGAGGTTCTGGTTGTCGAAGTGGCTCACGTACCAGTCAACGGCCTCGCCGTTCGCTTCGAGGTAGTGACGGTAGAGCTGCATGTCTCCCTGGAAGGCGCAGTCCACCATGGCGTCGCTGAGCCAGGCGTCGGTGTCGTAGGTCATACCCCAGTGCTGGTGCAGCTTGGAGTTCGTGCCGCCGATGGTGGCCGAGTTGTAGTTGCCGGTGGACTGCTTTTCCACGGCGACGGTCTTGAGGCCCTGCTCGGCGCAGGCGAGCGCCGCCGCGTCGCCCGCGGGACCCAGGCCGCACACCACCACGTCCACGTCGTGCGTGGCCACGATGTCGCCCTCGGCGATGGGCTCGGCCACAAACGCGATCTCGCCTTCGCCGGCAGCGCCCACTTCCACCTCTTCGACCACGGGCCACACCGCCTGCGAGGGATCGGTGGTCTGCATGGTGCCCGACGCTTCGCCGAAGCCCGATCCGCCCGTCGCGGCGCCCGATCCCGCGCCTGACCCGCCCGTTTGGGACGCGCTCTGCGGCGCGCAGCCGGCCAGTCCGGCGACGGCGGCCAAGCTGGCGGCAGCGGCTGCGCCCGTCAGAAACGAGCGACGGCTGAGCTGCGGCTCGTGTTCCGCAGCGCCTTTGTTGTCCAGGTGCTTCATCTCTTCCTCCCTTGATCGCGGCGACCGCCTTGTTCCGGCCGCCTCTTCCTCCTGACATGGTGGGCGTTTTGCCGCCTCCGTGCATCCCACGAAACGGTATACTTTTGCGTTGACCGAGGTCAGAAAGGATGCATGTTGTTCACGGCGTTGCGGGGCATGCGGCATGGCGCCCTTCGAGGCCAAGGAGGGAGGGGCGCCATGCGGCGTTTCGGGAACGTGGAGGGTGGAGCGTCGGAGTCGTCCGGGGCGCCGGGTTCGTCCGGGGCGCACGGGCTTGGCCGGGGGCGTCGGGGGGCGTCCGCGCGTTGGGGGCGTTCGCGCGCCAAGACGGTGGCGGGATCGGCGCTTCTGTGGGCATGGGGATTTTGCTGTTACTTGAGTCCGGCGCTCATTCCTCAGCCGAACGAGGGCGGCGCGAGCGTCGGGTTGGAGTTCGGATATTTCGCCTCGCAGGCGGCGGTGGTGCTGTTCGCGCTCGTCGTGGCGCTGTGGGCGCGTCGTTGGCGCATCGTCGTGCGAAAGCCGGCGTTCCTGGTTGCCGCTGCCGTCGCGTCTTTGTCGGTGGTTGTGCTTGCGGCGGCTGTGCGCGCGGGCGCGTTTCCCGTCATCGTGGTATGCGGCGTTGTGGACGGTTTTTGCATCTCCCTGCTTGGCGCGGCGTGGGGCGCGCGCTACTCGTTGGGCGCCCGCGACATGCGCCCGCTTGTGGTTATGTCGTTTCTGGTGGCGTATCTGCTGTACCTTTTGGTGGCCCACGCCCCTGCGCCTTGGTCTGCGGCTGCGGTGTGCGCGCTGCCGCTTGCCTCGTGGGCGCTGTGGATGAGCGACGCCTCCGCCCGCCACGAGCTTTCGGCCGAGGTGTTCCCCGAACGCGGCGCGGATGCGTCTGCCATGCCCGGCGAGCTGGCGGCCGGATCATGGGAGGCCCGCGTGCTGCCGTGGCGCGCCATCGGCGTGCTGGTGTTGGCTGCGTTCGTGGGCAACCTCATGGCGTCGGCGGTCATGGGGCGAGGCTATGCCGGCGCGGACAGCCTGTTCTTCGGCGGCATCGTGGTGTGCGCGTGCATAGCCACCATGTCGCTTGTGCCGCTCACGGCCGACCGCAACGTGCTTTCGGTGGAAAGCGTCTACCGCATCACGCTCACGTTCACGGCGGTGGGGCTGGTGGCCATCATGGTGTTTGGCGCGGAGGGCATCCCGGTAGGCGGCGCGCTCGTGTCGGGAAGCGCGTTTTATCTACAGGTGCTCGTGTTCCTCGTCATCACGCAGAGCACGCAGGAGGAGGGGCTGTCGCCGCTGCTGTCGTTCAGCGTGGGGCAGGCGCTCATCTCGGGCGTCGTGTTTGCGGGCAACGTGCTGGGCAAGCAGGTGTTTTCCCTGTTCGGATCCGGAGAGTTCGTGCTGGACGCGGTGTGCGGCGCCGGGTTGCTGGCGCTGTTCTTCATGCTGGTGGCCCGTGCGAGCCGTGCAGGTGGCGCCGCGTCGCCCGCAACGCCTGCGGGGGCGGCGCGGCTTGGGGGAGAGGGGCCTTCGGATACGGCCTCCGACGAGGACGCCGTGCGGGAGCGCGCGGACCGCTTCGCGCAGCGCTGCGGCCTGACGAAACGCGAGACGGAGGTGTTCGGCTATCTGGCGCGCGGGCGCAGCCTGCCCTACATCGCCGACGCGCTGTTCGTGACCACGGGCACCGTGAAAACGCACACCGTGCACATCTACCGCAAACTTCAGGTGAACTCGAAGCAGGAACTGATGGACCTGTTCGAGGCGGAGGCGTGAGCCGCAGCTTCCCTCGCCCTCCTTTCGTTTTCGCCCGGAGGCGGGGCGAAAACATTCGCGGTTCGTTTGATGACGCCAAGTTGATGCGGCATTCCCCCGGCGTCCGTGCTATCGTATGAAGGTCATGCGAACCGACGGGGTTCGCAGGGAAGGCGTCTGGAAGGCGACGAGTAAGGAGCGCACGCCGTGGCGATGATTTCCGAGATGTACGGCTCGATGGTGTTCAACGAGCACACGATGCAGGAGCGCCTGCCATCCGCGACGTACAAGAGCCTGCTCAAGACCATCAAAGAGGGCCAGCCGCTCGACCTCGAGGTGGCCAACGTGGTGGCGCACGCCATGAAGGAGTGGGCCATCGAGAAGGGCGCCACCCACTACACGCACTGGTTCCAGCCGCTT
>NZ_CBDTNW010000006.1:0-5456 GCF_965361815.1 Rubneribacter sp. | reverse complement strand
CAACGTGAGCGTGGAGCCTTCGATCGCGTTCGAGTTGTAGGCCATGCGAACAAGGAAGTCCCCGTCGTAGGAAGCGAGCGAGAGCTGCATCGCCTCGGAAAACGGGCCGAAGGAACGAAGCTGCTCCGCACGCGCATCGATCTGAGCGAGCCTTTCATAGCTGCGATCATGTATCACGACATCCAACATAGCCCATCTCGCCTTCCGTGTCGTATTAAGCGCAATGATATCACGCGAATTACGCTCTATGTCGTAACAACATATCGAGTGCTACGACAGTTGCAGCGGTTTAGAATCGGAGAATCCGAGAATTCGCTCACCGACATGATATGATTGCCCCCATGACAGACGCCTGGCGAAGCATCGCACGCGACCCATAAAGGAGACGTCCCCGCATGACAACCCAAAACCCTCGCATCGCCACCGCCGCCGACGTCGCGCGCCTTCTGCGGCCCGTCGTCGTGGGCGGCGACATCCTCGCCTACAGCTATGTGCGCGAGCTGCATCGCGCGTTCGGCATCGAGCGCACCGTCGTGCTGGCCACGCAGGACATCAAGATGCTCTCCTCCAGCCGCTTCACCGACTACCGGCTGGAGCCGCGCATCCACGAGCCGGAAGGACTCTACGAGGCGCTTGAGCGCCTGGCAGCCGAAGAGCGCGCGACACGGCCGGGATGCGTGCTGCTCGTGCTCGGTTGCGACGACTGCCACGCGCGCATGCTCTCCGCCGGCAAGCAGCGCCTCGAGACCGCCGGCTACACGGTGCCCTACATCGACTTTCCCCTGCTCGACGACATCACGCAGAAGCGCCGCTTTTACGACCTGTGCGACGAGCTGGACATCCCCTACCCGCGCACCTGGTACTTCGACTGCGGCGAGGACGGTCCCGCCGAACTGCCCGCAGGCGACTTCCCCTACCCGCTCATCGCCAAGCCGTCGAACTCCGCGCAGTTCCAAGACGCCGCGGACACCGTCGAAGGCTGGCGCAAGATCTACGAGATCGAAAGCCCCGAGGAGCTGGCCCAGGTGTGGCGCAGCATCCGCGCATCGAAGTACGCGGGCGAACTGGTGCTGCAAGATTTCATTCCCGGCGGCGACGACGCCATCCGCACGCTCACCACGTTCTCCGACGCCGCGGGCGAGCTGCGCGTCGTGTCGGGCGGCGTCGTGTGCCTGCAGGACCACGACCCCACGGCGCTCGGCAACCCGCTTTGCATCATGGGCGAACGCGAGGAGGCCATCATCGACTGCGCGAAGCGGTTCCTCGCCCACGTGGGCTACTGCGGATTCGCGAACTTCGACATCAAGTACGACAAGCGCGACGGCTCCTTCCGCTTCTTCGAGGTGAACACGCGTTGCGGGCGCAACACCTACTACATGAGCCTGGGCGGGCAGAACTTCGCGGAGCTCATCGTGCGCGAGTTCGTGCTGGGCGAGCCCATCGCGTACCGCGAAGCGTACGACCCCTACCTGTACTGCTGCGTGCCCCGCTACGTGCTCGACCGCAGCATGGAGAACCGCGCGCGCCTCCAGCAGGCTCTCGAGGCGCTGCGCCGCACGCCGGAGCCCTACCCGCTGCACTACGCGCCCGACTCCTTCATGCACAACCTGTGGGCGCGCGTGATGCACGCGAACCAAATCCGCAAGTTCAAGCGGTTCTACTGGGACACGGACGGCAAGCAGCTGAAGTAGCACCACAGCGCGAAGGAGGAGCGAACGGGGACCTGATGGCGAATGCCCTTCGTCCGCACCTTCGCAAACGACCGCCTTACACCGGTCGCCGTCGCCCCTCCTCGCAGGTGAGCACCACAGGGCCGTCCTCGGTGACGGCCACCGTCTTCTCGAAGTGGGCCGACGGCCTGCCGTCGCGCGTCACCACCAGCCAGCCGTCGGGCATGGCGCGCGTCTTGTAGGTGCCCGCGTTGATCATCGGCTCGATGGCCAGCACCATGCCCGGCTCCAGGCGCACGCCGGTGTGCTTGCGGCCGTAGTTCGGCACGTTGGGTTCCTCGTGCATGGCCCGTCCAATGCCGTGCCCCACGTACTCGCGCACCACGCCGAAACTCGCCTCCTCGGCAATTGCCTGCACCGCGTGCCCGATGTCGCCCAGACGGTTTCCGGGACGCGCTGCGTCAACCCCGGCCCACATGCACCTCTCCGTCACCTCAAGCAAACGCCGCTTCTCGGGGGAGATCTTCCCCACCGCGTACGTCCAGGCGTTGTCGCCCACCCAGCCCTCCACGATGGCGCCGGTGTCGATGGAGATGATGTCGCCGTCGCGCAAAACGACGTCTGCCGAAGGAATGCCATGCACGATCTGCTCGTTCACCGACGCGCAAATGGAGCCGGGAAACCCGCCGTAGCCCTTGAACGCGGGAACGCCCCCTTCCGCGCGAATGAGTTTTTCGGCCAGCTCGTCCAGCTCGAGCGTGGACACGCCCGGACGCACGTGCGCCCCCACTTCGCGCAGCACCTTGGCCGACAGGCGGCCAGCTTCCTTCATGGCCTCTATCTCGGCCGGCGACTTTCTGATGATCATGCCCCGCACCTTTCGCGCACGCAAGTTCGTTTCAGCGAACAGTATAGCAAAGCGCTCGGAAGCGCGCCCCTGCGGCAATCGGCACGCAAAAAGGCCCGCCGCAGGGGCGGGCCTTTTTATTCTACCGCAACGCCGCTCGGTGCGAAGCGGTCAAGCGCCTTGCGCCGCGAAACGGGCGACGATCAGCGGAAGCGTTCAAGCGGCATCCGCACCCCCTGACCACGCGCATCCGAATCATCCGCGCACCCAAAAAGAAAGGAACCCGAAGGCTCCTTTCCTCTCATAAGCTTGATTGAAGGCTATTCGTCGGCGTTTTCCGCGTAGTTGCGGGTCACGGAGGCGTCCACCGGCACGCCCGGCGTCATGGTGCCGGACACGGCAATCGACTTCACGTACTTGCCCTTGGCGGCCGACGGCTTCATGCGCAGGATCTCGTCGTACACGGCGCCGTAGTTCTCGGCCAGCTGCTCGGGGGTGAAGCTCACCTTGCCGATGATGACGTGCGCGATGCCGTAGCGATCGGCGCGGTACTCCACGCGGCCGCCCTTGAGCTCGGCGATGGCCTTCGCCACGTCGTTGGTGACGGTGCCAAGCTTCGGGTTCGGCATGAGGCCGCGAGGTCCGAGGATCTTGCCCAAACGGCCCACCTTGCCCATCTGGTCGGGCGTGGCGACGGCGGCGTCGAAGTTGAACTCGCCGGCCTGAACCTGCGCGGTCAGCTCGTCGGTGCCCACGATGTCGGCACCGGCCTCCTCGGCGGCGCGGGCGGCCTCGCCCTCGGCGAACACGGCCACGCGCACGGTCTTGCCCGAGCCGTTCGGCAGGCTCACGGTGCCGCGGAGCTGCTGATCGGCCTGGCGGGTGTCGATGCCCAGGCGGAAGTCGGCGGTCACGGTCTCGTCGAACTTGACCGTGGATATCTCCTTGATCAGCTTCATGGCCGCAAGGGGAGAATAGGCCTCCTCCGTGATCTTCTCCAATGCGGCACGGTAGTTTTTGGAATGCTTCGCCATGATGGTTCCTTTCGTGGTTCGTAGCGAGCGCCTTGCGGCGTCCTTCCACAGTTTCCTATCGTCAAAGCGGCTGTGCGCCTGCGCGCACAGCCGCGATCACGGGTCTTGCGAAAAGCAGCCCCGCAGGCTACTCGTCGATCGACCTGCCCTGGAGCATGGCCGCCACCTTCTTGGACGGCACGTACTTCTTCTTCATCTCGCGGCCCTCGATGCGCACGCCCATGCTGCGAGCGGTGCCGGCGACGATCTCCATGGCGGCCTCGATGCTGTTCGCGTTGAGGTCCGGCATCTTGATCTCGGCGATCTCGCGCAGCTGCGCCTCGGTCAGCGTGCCCACGGCCTGCAGCTGCGGGATGCCCGAGCCGCTCTGGATGCCCAGCTTCTCCTTGATGAGCACGGCCGCCGGCGGCGTCTTGCACACGAAGGTGAAGGACTTGTCCTCGTACACCGTGATCTCAACCGGGATGATGGTGCCGGCCTGGTCCTGCGTCTGGGCGTTGAACGCCTGGCAGAACTGCATGATGTTGACGCCCTGGGCGCCAAGGGCCGGACCGACCGGAGGAGCCGGGTTCGCGGCGCCCGCCGGGATTTGCAGCTTGATGAAGCCGGTTTCTTTCTTTTCAGCCATCGTGAACGTTCCTCTCAACTGGATCGAACTCTGTACCTATCCGCAACCGCCATGCTGTCGCGAGAAGCCCCGGTCCACTCGGGCGCGTCCGCATGCCGATGTGATCTCACCCTTAAATCTTGGCCACCTGATCGAACGAAAGCTCGACCGGCGTCTCGCGGCCGAAGATGGAAACCATGACCTTCACCTTGCCGGCGTCGGGCGACACCTCGGACACCACGCCGTCGAACTCCGCAAGGGGTCCGGACACCACCTTGACCGACTGCCCCACCTCAAGGCTCGCGGACACGACGCTCTTCTTGTCCTTCGCCTTGTCGGTGCGCTTCATGATCTTGTTGTACTCCGCGCGCGTGAGCGGGGCGGGATTGCCGTCGGCGCCGACGAAGCCCGTGACGCCCGGAGTGTTGCGCACCGCAGCCCAACTGCGGTCGTCAAGCTCCATGCGCACCAGCACGTAGCCGGGAAACACCTTCTTCTCGCTCTCCACGCGTCGTCCGCCCTCTTTGATCTCCGTCACCGTTTCGGTGGGAATCTCGATGGCGAACACGCTGTTCTCAAGCCCCATGGTCTCGATGCGCGTCTCGAGGTTCTTCTTGACCTTGTTCTCGTAGCCCGAGTAAGTGTGCAGGACGTACCATTTCTTCGCCATACCCTACGCCCCCAAACCGGAGATAGCAACCAGCAGCGGCGTGATGACGACGTTGTCGAGCACGGCCACGTACACGCCGAAGAACAGCAGCGCCGCAACCACGACCACGCTCCAACGCAGCACATCCTGCTTGGTCGGCCAGGTCACGCGCTTCATCTCCAGACGAACGTCCTTGAGAAAACTCAAGCGGCTCTTTTTTGCGGGCTTTTTCGCGGCCTTCTTCTCCGCGCTTTTGCCCTGGGACATCGACTGCTTGCCGTCGCTTGCGGACCCATCACCCTTGTCGGCCTTCGCGAAGAGCTTCCTCTTGGGCGCTTCGGTCTCGGCAGCGGCGGCCGGTTCGGCCTTCTTCGCCTCGGCCTCGAGGGCCGCGCGCTGCTCCTTGCGGGCGGCGCGTGCGGCGGAAGCCTTGGCACGCTGTGTCTTTGATTTCTTCGCCATGTGATTCCTTCACCGGGGGTTGTATCCGTCCAAACGCCAAACAAGCAGCTTGGGTTCAAGCTGCTCATCAAAGCAACCTGAAGGCAAGCTGCTCATATCGCGAGCTGGCAGGCCAGGAGGGACTCGAACCCCCAACATGCGGTTTTGGAGACCGCCGCTCTACCAATTGGAGCTACTGGCCTATGCT
>NZ_CBDTNW010000005.1:0-26441 GCF_965361815.1 Rubneribacter sp. | reverse complement strand
GAGCCCTCGGGGGGGGGAACGCAAACAGCTCACCGGCTCGCTTGCTGGGTCTTCTGGAATGCAGGGGGCCGCTTTTTGTGCCCAACTTGCGAAAGCGCCTCTGTTGAACCGGGACGGCGGGTCGCGGAAATCGCATGGCTCGCCGACGCGCCGGATCGGCCCTCCGGAGTGCCACAGGGCGCGTTTTGCGGCCAGTTTGCGGAGGCGCCCCTGTTGAGCCGGGGCCGACACAGGCCGGCCTGTCGGGCAAAGCCCCGCCCGTCAGGCGAGGGGGCTTTCCGAGGCACCCGATCAGGAAAAGCTTGGCCCGATATTCGGCAAACACCGGTTCGTGTCAGCGCTGGTTTAACAGAGAGGGTCTTCCGGATGGCAAGAAATAACCGAAGTCGGAAGCTTGGGGGATGATCGCGTCTTCACCCGTTAAGAAAACACCTGATCGCGCATTCATATCAGTCGCATTTGGCCGCCGCGAGGGAGCGATGAGGCCGCGAATCTTCCGACTTCGGTTATTTCTCGCCAATTTGAATGGCCTCCGCTGTTAAACCAGGATTGACAGAGGTCAGGCCGGTTCGCCGGGCAAAACCCCACCCGTCAGGTGAGGAGGACCTTGCCCGGCGCCCGATCAGGGAAGGCCCGGCCCGATATTCGGCAAGCACCGGTCCGTGTCAACGCCGGTTTAGCAGAGAGAGGGCAGCGTCCAAGCCCTTTGCCAAACCACCCCCGAAGACGCCGGATTCCGAAGAGCGGCCGGGCCGCTGGCCCCTCTTCGGAAAAGCGTCGCGCAGCCTTCGGCCCACCGAGCGCGCTTGCAGCCCGCAGCCTGCCGGGCGCGCCTGCGGCTTGCGACCCACCGGGCGCGCTTGCAGCCTGCGACCTGCCGGATGCGCCCGAGGGCCGCAGCCTACCGGCGCGCCTTGCAGCCCGCGACCTACCGGGCGCGCCTGCGGGCCGCCGCGACGCACGCGGCTGCGGCAAGGACCGCCCCCGCCGCGATCGGCGCGATGCGCCCGTCGCCCGTGGCGGCAAGAACGGACGGCGCCCCGGCGCCCTGCGCGGGCCCGCCCTTCGCCGGCTGCTGCGGGGCGGCCGGCTGCTGCGGAGCGCTTGGCTGCTGCGGCGCACCAGGCTCCTGCGGCTCCCCCGGCGCGGCAGGCGGCGCGTACACGTTCCTCCACACCACCGCGTTGCCCGGCACCGCCGCTCCGTCAGGCCCGAGCACGCTCCACACCACGCTCAGCGTGCCGTCGCCGTTGTCGGTGACTTCCGCTCTCACCTGGTAGTCCGCGCCATCGTAGGTGACGTGCTCCGCGCCGGTCTCAACCTGCGACAAGCCGAACACGTAGGATCCGGGCGCGTCGAACGTCACGCCGTTGAACGAGAAGGACCCGTCGCCTAGGTTCCTCCCCGCATCCACCACCGCGCCGTCGGCGTCGGTGAGCACGAATTCGAACTCCCCCTCCGCCATATCGCGGCCGGAAAGCTCCACGTCCACCGTGACGCCGTTGCCGATCCCCGAGGCGGGCGGGTCGGAAGGCTTGGACGTTGTCGGCTCCACCGCGTACACGTTGTCGAAATGCGCGTTCTTGTCGGCCACCTCGCGCCCGTCCTCGTCCTTGAGCGTCCACGCCACCTCAAGCTCGTTGGTCGCCTCGTTCAGCGTCACTTCGGCCACCAGGGTGTAGGCGCGCTGGTCGTAGGTCACGCCCGGACGCTGGGTGTCAATCTGGAAGACCGTGTGCTCATAGGTGCCCGGCCTGTCGAACGAAAACTCCCCAACAGGAAACTTCCCGGCCGCGTCGTTTGTCCCGCCCACGCCGGAAACCGCGTTCCCGTCCGCGTCCGCAACGGCGTAGGCGAACTCGCCCGTCACCATGTCGCGACCGGAAAGGCCCACGTCCGCCGTGAAGCCGCCGCCTCCCTGATCGATGGGATCCCCTGGATCCGAGACGACGGGCTGCGGCGCGGCATGCGTGTTCACAACGGTGACGTTGCCGGCAGCATCAACCCTGGGCTGGGACGTCCAACCCGCGCCAAGCTCCGCCTCCGTAAAACGCGCCGTCATGCCCTCCGGCACGGCGAACGTGGCGGTCTGCCCATGGGAAAGCCGCACCGTACCGCCCTGCCCCACGTAACGGGTCTCGGACGACGCGCCGCCGGCATCCGAAACGACGTAGGAGATCCCCTCTGCGGGCACCGTTGCAACGGAGCCGTCCCGCTTCTCCACGGTCACCGTGAAGTCGAAGGCCCGGCCCTCGTCCTCCTCGCGGCTCCCCTCCCAAGCCACCACCTGCTTGGAAAGGGAGACGTCTTTCATGACCAGGCGATTGGTCACGGTGCCGCCGTCCAAGGCGGCCGCCGAGGCTGCGGAGCCGTCGTATGTCGGAGGCTCGTAATCATCCGATGCGGCTGCGTCGGCCTGATCCGCCGCGCTGTCGTATTGCCGCACGCCGTAGGTTATCGCGTTGCCTTGGCCGTCGCGGTACGGAAGGCCGTCGAAGCGGTACGCCCACGCGCCGCCGGCCTCGGACGCGGTTGCGACCACGATCTTGCCCGCGTCGTCCAAGACAGGCTGCCAGCTTCCGTTTCCATCCTGGTAGAACAGCGCCACCTCGACGTCGGCCGGGCGCGTTCCCCAGCCGTTGTCCGCATCCTCCCACACCACGGTGCCCGAAACGCTGGCCAGTCGCTCGTACTCGTAGTAATAGGTGCGCGGCTCCCCGCAGCGCGGCGTGACGGCACCGGAGACGGCCGCACCCGTCGCGTCCGTGACGTACACCTTCTCGCCCTGCCCGGGCATCCCGCCGCTCCAGTAGTACCAGCGGCCGCCCTTTGCCGTGTGGCCCGCAGGCGGCACAAGATCGTCCGCGCTGGGAAGCACGTCGGCAACCGGGGACCCCGGAGCCACGCCCGGCTTGGACTCGGTGGGCGAGCCATCGTCGAAAGCGCCGCCCTGGCCCGCGCCCGCATCCGCGTAGCCCGAGGCGTCGAAGGTCAAATCCGCAGGCTGCGCCCGGACGGCGAGGGTGCTCACCTTGGGCGAGATCGTCACGCTCTGCTGCGAGGACAAAGGCAGACCGGAGCCGTAGTCTATCAGGATGGTGGGAATGCTCACGTTCGAGTTCATGAACGTGAGCGTATCCCCCTGGCCCAGAGGAGCGCCTTTCATGTCCAAGGCGAAACGGGCCCGCAGCAGAGGGACGAACGACTCCCAGCCCCCGACGGCGAAGTCGTTCTCCTGCGTGTACACAGGCGCGTCGCTCGCAAACTCCCAAACCCCCGTCGCGGTTTGCGCCGCCCCCTGACCAGGGACGTACGTCAGCGTCGTGCCCGTGTCCGCGATCACCTCCATGGCCCTCTCCAGGCTCACGGAGAACTTCGCATCCCCCATGTCAACGCCGCTCGAATCGCAGCCGACGCGCACCTCCAAAACCAGTTCGAGGCCCGTCAGCTTCCCGCCCTCGTAGTCCTGGGATCCGGGCACGATGCCGCACGTCATCACGGCGCCCGTCTTCACGCCGCTTGGAAGCACACCCTCGCTGCCTTCGATGTTGGTGCTGTCCAGGTCGAAGTCGCCGGTTGCGGTGAGCGTGAACTGGGTGTGCACGAGCGCCTCGCCTTCCGAGCACTCGCCGTCGATGTCGGCGCGCGGCTGGGGCTGGGCGAACGCGACGGCCGGAAGCAGCCCCAACGCCAAAGCGGCCGCCAGCACGGCGCGGACGGCCAAGCGGACGGGCCGCATGCGGCATGCGGCGCACAGGGACGGACGTTTGGACGGGTGGCTGCGTTTCATCTGCGTTTCTCCTCAACGGTCGCGGCGCGCCCGGAATTGGACGCGCCGTGCGAAGCCTTTTGGCACCTATGAGGTAGTACTATATCCCCCACGCCCAGGGCGCGCAACGCCGCTTGCCGTCAAAACACCTGGTCATACCCCCATCCCCCCTGAACTTGCGCCAAAGGGCCCGCAGGCGGGCGCCGGCCCGAAGCCGGCAAGCAGGCGCGCGTCAGCAGCACGCCCTACTTCGACACAAGGTACACCTTGTCAGGCGGAATGCGAATCCACAGTTCCTCGCCTTCGTGCGGCAGCTTATCAGGCGGCACGGCCAGCTTGTCCACGCGCCAGAACAGGTGCTGGTGCAGGTACTTCATCTCGTCCTCAGTGCGCGCGACCGCGCGCGGGGCATCGGCGTCGCGTTCCAGAAAGCCCAGCAGCACCGTGCGCTCGAAGCGCGAGTCGCTCACGCGGTCCACGCGCACGCGGTGGCAGTTCTGCCCGGGGCCGTCGGCGCGCTCGAGGTAGAACGCGCGCACGCCGAGCGTCTTCACGTCCTTAGGCACCGCGTCCCGCGTCTCCACCTCGATCCCCCACTTCGGAAGCCGCACGCGCCGCTCGCCCGCCCGCTCGGCCGGCGTGGCGTTCTTGCAGCCCGACAGCTTGATGCCGGCCGTCGACTGCGGACGGTGCACCAGGTCCTCGCCCGTGCCCGCCTCCATGATGCGCCCGGCCTCCACAACAGCGATGCGGTCGCAGAAGCGCAGCGCCTCGTCTATGTCGTGGCTCACGTACAGCACCGTGCCGCGATACGCGTCGAACAGGCTCACCAGGTTCTGCTCGAGCACGCTTTTCAGATGCGAGTCCAGCGCCGAGAACGGCTCGTCCAGCATGAGGATGCCCGGCCGCGCCGCCAGCATGCGCGCGAGCGCCACGCGCTGCTGCTGCCCGCCGGAGAGCTGCGCCGGGTAGCGCTTGCCGAACCCTTCCAGGCCGAAGCGCTTAAGCTCGGCCGCCACGCGATCGTTCCGCTCGGCTTTCGGCACGTCGCGCCCGATGCCCGCGCCCACGTTGTCGGCCACCGTGAGGTTGGGAAACAGCATATAGTTTTGGAACAGCAGCGCCGTCTTGCGCTGCTGCGGCGCGAGGTTCACCTTCGGCCGCATGCCCGCCGCGCGGTCGAAGAACACCTTCCCGTTCACCACGATGCGCCCTTCGTCAGGCGTTTCGATGCCGGCGATGCAGCGCATGGTCAGGCTCTTGCCGCAACCCGACGCGCCCAGAAACCCCAGCGTCTCGTCCCCGGCCGCAAACGCCACGTCCAGCGTGAAGTCCGAGAACCGCTTTTTGATGTCCACTTCCAAGCTCATAGGATCCCCCTAGTCCTCGGCCTTCTTGCGGTACTTCGTGGTGCGGCTGCTCCACAGGTTGATGAACAGGATGACCACGAAGCTGAACCCGATGATGACAGCCGTCCAGAACCACGCCACGCCGTCGTTGCCGTTCATCCACTCGAAGTAGATGGCGATGGGGATGGTGCGCGTGACGCCCAGGTAGTTGCCCGCCAAAAACAGCGTGGCGCCGAACTCGCCGAGCGCGCGGGCGAACGCGAGCACCGTGCCCGCCGCGATGGAGCTCCACGACAGCGGCAGCATGAGCCGCATGAAGATCTTCGCGTTGCTCCACCCCAGCGTGCGCGCCGCGTCCAGCATGTTGGGGTCCAGGTTCTCAAACGCGCCGAGCGCGCTGCGGTACATGAGCGGGAACGCCACCACCACGGCGGCTATCACCGTGGCCGGCCAGCTGAAGATGAGCGGAAACCCAATGTCGATGAAGAACTGGCCGAACGCCGTGTTGCGCCCGCACAGCCACAGAAGCACGAAGCCGCACACCGTGGGCGGCAGCACCATGGGGATGGTGAAGATGCTGTCGAGCACGTTTTTGGCCTTCTGCGACGCATGCAGGCAGAAGTACGCCGCCAAAAGCCCCAGCACGAAGATGATGACGATGGCCACGCCGGTGGTTTTGAGCGTCACCCACAAAGGGCTCCAGTCAAGCGTGCGCAGAAACTCGGCGGCCGCGTCCAAACCCGTCGGCGCCGCGACTATCTCCACTTCGTCGGGCGCGACGATCCGCCCGAAGTCGGCGAAGGAGGGCTTCAGGTGGTTCGGGTTCTCCGAGTCCGTGAGGTCCGATCCATCCGCGCCGATGACGAACGCGTACACGTTGCCGTCCACCACCTGGTCGAACTCGAAGCGGGCCGCGCCCACCTCGCAAACAGGATCGCTCGTGAAGCGCCACGTTTCCGCATCGGAGAGCGCAAGCGAGCCTGCCGCCTGCCCGGCGTCGAGGGCGACAAGGCACAGGCGCAGCGCCTCTTGGTCGGCGGGATCGTCCGCGTCGAAGCCGATCTTTTGAGCCTGCGCGGCGGGCACGTAGACCACCGCGCAGCCGTCGGCCACGACCGCCTGCACGAAGGCGCCCTCCTCTTTGCCCACCAGGTACGAGTAGCCGCGGTACGCGCCGCCCACCTCGCGGTTCGTCCCCTTCTGCGCACGCGAGAAATCGCTGATCGCGAACGCGGCGCCCTCCATGAGCGCAGCGTCGCCGTCCTTGGACACCTCCACGCCCGCCGCCTGCGCCCTCGCGGCGTCAGCCGCCTCGCCCGCGCCGTCAGCAGCGCCGCCGGACGCCTCCGCGCCGCCTGCGGCCTCCGTGCGCGGGCTGTCCACGTCGCCAAGCGCCTCGTCGGCGGCCGCCCGAACCGGAAACGCCCCGCATGCCAGCGCGCATGCCAGCGCGCACGCCGCGATCAACCTTCTCGTCTGCATCATGCCCTTCCCTCGCACCCCGTTCGCAACGCGCGGGGAGGACGGGCCACACGACCCGTCCTCCCCGTTGTCAGCTCGTGCCTTCCGCGACTGTCAAGCCGACGCCCTTACGCCAGCTCGAAGCCCCAGTTCTGCCAGATCTCCTGAGCCTTCTCGCTCGTCAGGCACCAATCCAGAAACTCCTGCGTCTCCTCGGGATGCTCGCTCATGGAGGTCACCGCGCCGGGGTAGACGATGTTCTTATGCGTATCGCCGGGCACCGTGCCCACGATCTCCACGCCGCCGAAGCGGTACACGTCGGAGGTGTAGACGAACGCCACGTCAACGTCGCCGGACTGGGCATGCTTGCACACGTTGCCCACGGAGGTGTCGAGCACGGGGCTGTAGCCCTCGGCGAACGTGCCGCCCTTGCCGGAGATGTCCTTGCCGGTCTTGCCCTCCTCGTCGGCGCCGGGAACGTACACGCCCACGGTGGACAGGGCCTGGCAGGCGTAGTTGCCGGCCGGCACGGACTCGTCGCCCACGCAGAAGGTGTAGGTGCCGTCGGCGATGTCCTGCAGCGTGACGTCGGAGAGGCCAGAGCCCTCCTTGGCAACGATCACGAGGTCGTTCACGAACATGTCCACGCGCGTGGAGGCGTTGGTGTAGCCCTCCTCCTCGGCCGTGTCCATAGAACCCTTCGACGCCGAGATCAAAAGGTCGGCGTAGGAGCCGGCGCCCAGCATCTCGTTCAGCTCGCCGGAGGACTTGTACTGCGTGTCGGCGAACGACACGTTCTCGTGGCCGTCGGCGATGTAGGCGGCCTGGACCTCCTCCATGGCCTTCGACAGCGAGTTGGCCGCGAACACCTGCAGCTCCACGGCCTCGGCGGAATCGGCGGCCTGCTCCTCGGCGGGCTCGGTGGTCGTCGGCTCCTCGGCGACCGGCTCGGAGGACGAGCAGCCGGCCAGCGCGAACGCGCCCACCATGGCGAACGCGCACGCGGCCGCCATCACAATGCGGATACGCTTCTTCATAGATTCCCTTCCCCGATCTTCCCTGCACTGCGCCGTCGGCGCCCCATGCGCGCAACGGCTGCTGCCATATTATTCTTTTTTTCGAATATCGTCAAATCTATATATATCTTTTTAAGGATGATCGGCACCGGGAAAAGGGCAAGGGAAGGGCGGGCAGGGAAAGCGAGGGGAAAGGGCGAGAAAAAGGAGGTCGCCTCGTCAGCCGCAACAAGCGAGCGAAAAGGGGTCGAAGCCGCCTCACCCGTCCAGGCGCACCGCGCGGGTGGCCACGCGCTCCACGAGCGCCGGGGAGTGCGACGCGAACACCACCCCCATGCCGCGCTCGGCCGCCTCCTCCATGAGGAAGCGCCAGATGCGCGCCTGGGTGATGGCGTCGAGCATGGCGGTCGCCTCGTCGGCCACCAGGTAGCGCGGGCCTGCGGCCAGCGCGCGGGCGATGCAGAAGCGCATGAGCTCGCCGCCGGAAAGCTCATGCGGGTAGCGGCGCAGCCACTCCCGCCGGATGCCCAGGCCGTCGAGCAGGCGCTCGGGCACCTCCCCCGCCTCGGCCAGCGTGCGCTTCATGCGCATGCGCGGGTCCACGGCCAGCTCGGGATGCTGCAAGACAAGCTGCACCGGGCACGCTCCGCGCCGCGGCAGGGGCGCGCCGTCCACAAGGATCCGTCCCGCCTGCGGGCGCTCGTAGCCGGCGAGCAGGCGGCACAGCGTTGTCTTTCCGAACCCGGACGGCGCGATGATCGCCACGCGCTCGCCCGGTTCCACAGCCAGGTTGAACTCCTTGTAGAGCGGACGCTGCGCGCCCGGGTAACCGAAGGTGATGCCGCGCGCCTCAAGCATGGGAAGCCTCCTGCGCACGCGGGCGGCCCGCGTCGTCGCGAGCGGCGCGATCCACCGCACGATCGGCAGGCGCCTCCTGCGCACGCGCAGGGCCCGCGCCGCCCTCGCCCGCGCCGCCCTCGCCTGCGGCGCCCTTTGCGGCATCGCCTCCGCCACCGCCCTCCCCGTCCGCAGGCGCCGCGAAGTCGTGCTCCGGCAGCGCATGCCACAGCGCGCGCGAGAACGGGTGCGAAAGCGTCTCCGGAGAGGCGAAGCTCTCCACCGCCGTCTCCTCCACCACGGTGCCGCCCTCGAACACGGCCACGCGGTCGGCCACGCGCAGGGCCAGCTCCACATCGTGCGTGATGAGCAGCACCCCGCCGCCCGCGTCCGCGAAGGCGCGGAAGTCCTCAAGGGCGCGCACGGCCAGGTCGGGGTCCAGGCCGGGCGTGGGCTCGTCGGCCACTATGACGCGCGGGTCGTCCATGAGCGCGCAGCACAGAAGCACGCGGCGCGCCATGCCGCCCGAAAGCTGGTGGGGGTAGAGGTCCGCCACCTCCTCCGACAGGCCGTAGCGCGCGAACAGCTCGCGCCGACGCGCCCGGCGCTCCGCGCGCGCCCGGCGCCCGCCGCCGCGCGCGAAGCCCTCCGCCTGCCGACCCACCTTCATAAGAGGATCGAGGCTGCCCACGCCCTGCGGCACGAGCGAGACGCCCCGGCCGCGCACGCGGGCAAGCCCGTCGGCGTCCAGAAGCTCGCCTTCGAACCAGATGCGGCCGCGCACCGTGGCGTTCGGCTCGAACAACCCCAGGATCGCGTCGGCCAGAAGCGTCTTGCCGGACCCCGACGCGCCCGCCACGGCCACGATCTCGCCCGCATGCACCGCGATGCTCAGATCCTCGATCACCGGCACCTCGCGCCGGCGCGCCCGCAGGTAGGGCCCCTTTTCGTCGTACATGCGAAACGACACGCCCAGCCCCTCCACCTGCAGCAGGTGGCGTCCTTCCTCGTGACGCGAGCCGAACGCGTGCGTGTGGTGGTGATGCGTCTGCGCGGCGGCGTGCGAGAGCGCCTCGTGCGCAACGTGCGCCGGGGTCCCGCGCCCGGCGTCCGCCCGCGTCCCGAGTCCGGCGCGCGCATCCGCTTCGCGCATAACGCACTCCCCTGCCTGTCGCGCGGCGTGCGCCCGCGTCCCGCGTCCGACACGTGCCTTCGCCCTCTGCCCGGCACGCGCCCGCGCCCCGCCGCCCGTTCCCTTCGCCAGCTTCACCGATGCCGCCTCCCTACTCCTGCGCGCTGTGCGGGTCGAGGAGCCTGCGCAAACTCGACCCCGCCCTGTCGAACAACAGCACCGTCGCCACAAGCGCAAGGCCCGGAAACACCGCGAGCCACCACATGCCCGCCGACAAATACCCCATCGCCTCGCTCAGAATCACCCCGATGGCCGGCTGCTCGGGCGGCAGCCCGAACCCCAAAAACGTCACCGCCGCCTCATGCAGGATGGCGTGCGGAAACAGCAGCACAAGCCCCACCACGAACTGCGGCAGCACATGGGGCAGCATATGGCACGCGGCTATGCGCGCCGGCCCCTGCCCCAGCCTGCGCGCCACGGCCACGAACGGCGACTCCTTCACCTGCAGCACCTCGGCGCGCACGACGCGCGCAAGGCTCGGCCAGTGCGTGAGCGCCACCCCGACGCTCACGCCCCAAAACCCTTTGCCCAGGGAAAACGAGATGAGGATAAGCAGCACGATGTGCGGGACGCCCATCATGAGGTCGACAAGCCAGTTGACCGCGGCGTCCACCCGCCGCCCGCCGAGCGCGGCCGCCACTCCCAGCGCAAGCGCGATGACCGACGACGCGCCCGCGGCCAAAAGCCCCACAAGCACGCTTGTGGACAGCCCCGCGAGCGTGCGCACGAGCATGTCGCGCCCCATCCAATCGGTGCCGAAGGGGTGCTCCCAGCACGGCGCGAGGTTCTTCTGCGAGAAATCGGCGGCCTGGGCGGCCTCCTGCACGAGCAACCCCGCGGCCACCACGGCCGCAAGCGCCACCGCCGCCAGCGCGAAGGAGGCCAGCGCAAGCGCACGGCTGCCGACGCGCCGGACGCGCGGCCGGTGGAGCACGGGGACGGGCGCCGCGGCTTCCTCACGCATGGGCCCCGCCCCCCTTCCCGCGCCGGATGCGCGGGTCCACCGCGCCGTAGATCAGGTTGGCCGCAAGGTTGCCGCCGAACACGAACGCGGCCGAGACCACCGCGATGCCCGCGAGCAGCGCCACGTCGCCGCCCAGGCCCGCCGTCACGGCCGCCTGCCCGAGGCCCGGATACGAGAACACCTGCTCCACCAGCACCGATCCTCCGAATATCTCCGCTATGGACGCGAACTGCAGCGTGATGGCCGGCAGCGCCAAGTTGCGCAGCCCGTGGCGGCGCAGCGCACCCCACCGGGAAAGCCCCCGGGCGCGGGCGAAGCGCACGTAGTCGCTTCCCAGCACGTCGATGGTCTTCTCGCGCGTGTGCAGCGCGATGTTGGCCACCCCCGTCACCGACAGCGCGATGGCCGGCAGCGCCAAGTGATGCAGGGCGTCGGCCAACGTCACATCCGCAGCCGCCACCCCGATGGGCACCGAGAACCCGAACGGGAACCACCCAAGCCACACCGAGAACACCACCAAAAGCACAAGCCCCAGCCAAAACGTGGGCGTGGAGGCCAGAAGCAGGCAGTAGCCCTTTACCAGGCGATCGGCAAGGCGCCCGCGGTTCGCGCCGGCCACGACGCCGAGCACAAACCCCAAAACGCCGCTCGCCGTCCAGGCCACGGCCATGAGCGCAAGCGAGTTGAGCGCGCGGGAGGCTATGACGTCGGCCACCGGCGCGTTGTAGCGAAGCGACGTGCCCAAGTCCCCCTGCACAACGCCCGCCGCCCAGTTCGCGTAGCGCTCCCACAAAGGCGCGTCCGCGCCCCAGTAGGCGGCCAGCTGCGCGCGCTTCTCCTCGCTCATGCCCACGAGCGCCGCCTGCCCCACGTTGGCCTGCACCGGGTCGATGGGCGAGACGCTCACCAGCACGAACGTCGCCATGCTCACGGCAATCATGAGCAGCGCGAACCGTGCCACGTTGCCGACGACGAACCGGATCACCCGCGCCAGCTCCATTGATCCACGTTGTTCACAAGCGACCAGCCATGACCGTGGGGGTGCGGCTTTTGCTCGGCCACCTCAAGGCCCTCCCGCGCGAAGTAGAGGTGATCGACGTTGGCCAGCCACACCCACGGCGCGTCGCCCTGCGGCGCGAAGCCCTCCGCGCCGTCCCATTGGGCTTTCCGCCACAGCTCGAAGGAGTCCTCCACCTGCGGACGCGCCAGCGCCTCGTCCAGATAGGCGTCGGTCGAGGCGTTCTGGAAGCACGCGTAGTTGCCCACACCCTGCGAGTAGAACAGGTTGTACGTCTCCACGGGGGCGTTGGTGCCCCAGCCCCACACCACCGGGTCGCTGAACTGATGCGGGTAGAGGTCGTCCCAGCTCGCGCCCTTGGGACTCACCTCGATGCCCAGCTCGGCCATCTGGTTGGCGAACTCGGCGGCGATGGCCTGGCGCACAGAGTCGCCCGCAGGGTAGTACAAATCGAGCGCGGCGCGCACACCGTCCTTCTCGCGCACGCCGTCGGCGCCCGCCACCCAGCCGGCGTCGTCAAGCAGCTGCCGCGCCTTGCCCGCGTCGGTCTCGCAGCGCATGTCGGGCGAGGACCACGGCATGCCGTCGGCCACGCTGTAGGCCGCGGTGCCGTAACCGTTCAGCACGTTGTCGATCATGCGCTGACGGTCCACCCCGTAGTTGATGGCCTGGCGAACGGCCCGGTCGCAAGTCACGTCGTTGCCGGCCGGGTAGGACACGTCGCCCTGCTGCGTTTTGGAGCCGCCTGCGGGCACGCACGGAAGCGAGATGCCGCGCGAGTCCACCGACGCGCAGTTCAGAAGATCGTAGCCCGCCGGCCGGTTGGCGGCGTAGGTCGCGGCCGTGTAGGCCACGTCCACCTGGCCCGACTGCGCCGCGGCAAGCGAGGCGTCCTCCTCCATGAACACCACCACGACACGCTCCATCTTGGGCGCCTCGCCGTAGTAGCCGGGGTTGGCGCGCAAGATGACCTGCTGGCCCCGGTCCCACTGCTCCAGCAGGTAGCGGCCGCTGCCCACCGGGTTCTGGCCGTAGCCTTCGCCGTAGGCGTGCTCGGGCACGATGCCCACCACCGCGAGCGTGTACAGAAGCGCGTTGAACGGCTTTTTCATATGGATGACCACCGTGGCGTCGTCGACGGCCACCGCCTCCCGCACCATGGACAGGTCGCATTCGGAGGCCGCCGAGCCGATGATGCCGTTGATGGTGAAGGCCACATCGCGCGCCGTGAGCGGCTGGCCGTCCGAGAACCGCACGTCGTCGCGTATGGAAAACGTCCAGATGAGGCCATCTTCGCTGCATTCATAAGACGTGGCGAGGTCGTTTTGGAAGTTGAGGTCAACGTCGGTGGTTATCAGCGTGGACTGGATGAGCGGCTCGTGCACGTGTTCGCCGCAGCCCCAGGACACCAGCGGATCGAACCCCGCCGCCGGCTCCGAGCCAGGCGTCATGGACACGATGACCTGCGAGGATCGCACGCCGTCCGCCGCGCTCCCCGCCGCGCCGCCAGAGCTTGCGCCGGCGCCCGCCGAGCTTCCGGCACCGCCCGCACACCCAGCCAGCACACCGCCGAGCGACAGCGACAACGCCCCCGTCCCCGCCAGCCTCGCGAACTGGCGTCGCGTGATAGAAGCCATCTGGCCCCTCCTTCGTGTTACGAAATCAAATTGCGTAACACACTATAGCAGAGAAGCCATCACCGTGGTGTTACGATTTTGAAATTCGTAACTTTTCCGGCGGGCGGCACGTCGGAGAGAGGGAGGGGTTCTTTACCAGCGGGCGATACGCAGAAGCGGGAAGAGCCCTCGCGAGAACGCTTACCGGTACGCGACCGTCGGCAATGCATGGTCGACCCCGCGCCTTCGAGAAAAGAGCCGGCACCGCAAGGGCCCCTCTCCCTGTTAGATCAGCGTTGGCATGGGCCAGGCCGGCCCGCCAAGCAAAGCTCTGCCGGCACCTCGGAAGGCCCTGCCCGTCGGGGGGCTTTCGAAGCGCCTGCCCAAGGGAGGCTCGCCCCGGAATTCGGCAAATGCGAGCCCGCGTCGATCCTAGCTTGGCAGAGAGCCGCCCGCCTCCCTGTTAAACCAGGATTGGCACGGACCCGCCGGAAGCGGCCCGGCGGGGGCGGCCCGGCGGGCAAAGTTCCGCCGGCGCTTCGGAAGGCCCTCCCCGACGGGCGGGCAGGACTCTCCGAGGCGTCCGATCGGGGGAAGCCCGGCCCGAGGATTGGCCAAAACAGGTTCGTGCCAATCCTGGTCTGACAGCGGAATCGCCCTTCTCTCTGTTAAACCAGCGTTGACACGAACCGGTGTTTGCCGAATCTCGGATCGGGCCTTCCTTGGTCGGGCGCCGGGCAAGGCCCTCCTCGCCTGACAGGTGGGGCTTTGTCCGGCGAGCCGGCCTGGCCTATGTCAATCCTGGTTTAAAAGAGAGGCCGCCCGTTTTTGGCGAGAAATGACCGAAGTCGGAAACCGCACGGAAACCTTCCACCGACATTTTGACGAAACCCCTGATCGCAAACTTTCCTACCATCCGCAAAACGTCCTTTTGAGGCCCTTTGCCCCCTTCCGGATTCCGACTTCGGTCATTTCTCGCCATTCCGGCCTTCCCTCTCTGCCAAACCGGGATCGACGCGGACTTGCCCCCTCGTCCCGGGCCGAGTCCCTCCGGCCGGGCGCCCCGGAAGGCCCGCCCGGCGGACCGAGGGCTTCCGCTGCGCCCGGGTGCCTCGCGCACAGCTACCCGACCCGGCCCATGTCAACAGCGGTTTGGCAGAGAGGAGCCCTTCCCTGCTGGAAATCCACCAGATTGCGACGCCTCGGGGCCTCCAGGCGAGCCGCACTGCGATCAACCCTCGAAGAAACGCCTGGTCGGTGAAAGGCAACCCGGCGCGATTTTCCCCGCCTTCCGAAAGCCGCTCTTGCGACGTCGCAATCCGGGCGTTTTCCGGCGGCCGAGCGACCGCCGAAGGCGGCACGTCGTTTCCGGCAGCCGAGCGACCGCCTCGCCCCCAAATTGCTGCCGAGATCCAATGGAATCGGCCCCTTGCGGCGCGCTTTCCTTGGCATTTTGCCGCTTCGTCCTCGAAAACGACGGATCGACCTGGGAAAGCACGGAGGCAACCAGCTTGGCGCCCTCGCCTTCCCGGCATTCGGCGGCAATCCGGCGAACCTCGCACGCGACGGCCCACTGACGAAGGCCATCGGGCCGAAACCGACCGAGCAGGCACGATCACCCGGGCTTCGGCCCGAAGGACCGCGGCGCAACCTACGGCGAAACGAGGAGCCGACCCGACGCTCGCCCGCCTAAGCGTCCTCCGCCTGCGGCGCCTCGCCCGTCTCGAGGATGCGCAGAAGCGCGGCCTCGTCGAGCACCGGCACGCCGAGGGCCACGGCCTTGTCGTACTTGGAGCCCGCGGCCTCGCCGGCCACCACGAAGCTCGTCTTCTTCGACACGCTGCCGCTTACCTTCGCGCCGCGCGCCTTCAGGGCCGCGCCCGCCTCGTCGCGCGTCATGCCGCTTTCCACCAGGCTGCCCGTCAGCACGAACGTGAGGCCCGAAAGCGTCTGCGGCAGCTCCTCGCCCGCGTCGCCCGCCTCGTCGGCCAGCCGCACGCCGCGCTTGCCCAAGCGCTCGATGACGGCCACGTTGTCGGGCGTGTGCAGGAACAGGTAGGTGCTGCGGGCGATTTTCGGACCCACGCCGTCGATGGCGGCCAGGTCCTCCTCGCTCGCAGCCATGAGCTCCTCGACGGACGGATGCGCCGCGGCCAGAAGCTCGGCGATGGTCTTGCCCACATGGCGCATCCCCAGGCCGAAAAGAGCGCGCGCGAACGGGCGCGTGCGGCTTTCGTCGATGGCGGCCACAAGCTTCTTCGCCACCGTCTCGCCCAAGCGGATGGGCTCGCCGTCCTTGTTCACGCGGCCCATGTCCAGCATCGCAAGCTCCACCGCGTCAAGCGTGTAGTAGTCGGCCACGTCGGAAAGCCGACCGGCCTCCACCAGGCGCGTGACTATCTCCTCGCCCATGCCGTCGATGTCCATGGCCCCGCGGCTGGCCCAATGCAGCAGGCGCTCGAGCGCCTGCGCCGGGCAGTCGATGGAGATGCAGCGGAAGTCCGCCTCGCCCTCTTCGCGGATCACCGGCGAGCCGCACGACGGGCACGTCGCGGGCATGCGCCACTCCTGCGCGTCGTCCGGGCGCAGCGAAAGCACAGGGCCCAGCACCTCGGGGATCACGTCGCCCGCCTTGCGCACGATGACGGTGTCGCCCACGCGCACGTCCTTGCGCCGCACCTCGTCCTCGTTGTGCAGCGTCGCGCGCGCCACGGTGGAGCCGGCCACCACCACCGGGTCCATCTCGGCCACGGGCGTGAGCTTGCCCGTACGCCCCACCTGCACGGCGATGTCGCGCAGAAGCGTGGTCTTCTCCTCGGGCGGGAACTTGAACGCGACGGCCCAGCGCGGCGCGCGCGCCGTGTGGCCCATGGCGGCCTGCTGGGCGAACGAGTTCACCTTCACCACCACGCCGTCTATCTCGTAGGGCAGCGCCTCGCGGCGCTCCACCGCGCGCTCGCAGAACGCGTGCACGGCCTCGCGCGTCTCGCACAGCTCCACGTCGGGGTTCACATGAAAGCCCGCCTCTCGCAGCCACTGCAAAAGCTCCCACTGGCTTTGCGCCGCAAGCGCGCGCTCGTCGGCCACGGCGTAGAGGAAAGACGAAAGGTCGCGGTGCGCGGTGACGGACGGGTCCTTCTGCCGCAGGCTGCCCGCGGCCGCGTTGCGCGGGTTGGCGAACGCCTGCTTGCCGTTGGCCTCGGCCGCGGCGTTGAGCGCGTCGAAGCTGCGCTTGGGCATGTACACCTCGCCGCGCAGCTCGATGGGGACGTCCGCAGCGCTGGCGCCGGCCGCCCCGCCCGCAAGCCCGGCCATGCCCGCCTCGCGCAGGCGCAGCGGCACGTCCTTCACCGTGCGCAGGTTCGCCGTCACGTCCTCGCCCGTGGTGCCGTCGCCGCGCGTGGACGCCTGCACGAGGCGGCCGCCCTCGTAGGTGAGCGCGATGGACGATCCGTCTATCTTCAGCTCGCACACCACCGGCACGAAGCGACCGAACGCCTCCTCCACGCGGTCTATCCACGCGTCCAGCTCGGCCACGTCCATCGCGTCGTCGAGCGAGTACATGCGGCGCGCGTGCCGCACGGGGGCGAACTGCTCGCCCACGTAACCTCCCACGCGCTGCGTGGGGCTGTTCGCGTCGTGGAACTCGGGGTGCGCGGCCTCCAGCTCGCGCAGCTCGCGCATGAGCGAGTCGAACGCTCCGTCCGAGATTTCGGGCGCGTCCTTGGCGTAGTACAGGTAGCTGTGATGCTCGATCTCCCGTCGCAGCTGCTCGATGCGCGCGCCGGGGTCGCTCGTCGCCTCGGCGAGCGCGCGCTCGTCCAGAAGAGTCTGCTGTTCGTCGGCCATGTTCCTCACCGCTTCCTCGCCGTATCCCGAAGAAGGCCCCGAACGTTCGGGGCCTTCGCCTGTTTTCCGAGATTCTACCATGGACGCGCGAGGCGCGCGGGACGTCTCGCTAAATCGCCATCGCCTTGCCGGCGTTCCATCCGTACATGACAAGCGACACGCCGCGCATGAGGATGAACACCGCCAAAAAGACGCTCAGCACAGCCGGCGCCACGAAGAACGCGAGGCCGCAGAGCACGCTCACGATGCCCGAGAACAGCATCCAGCCCCACATCGGCACGCCCTCCTTGCGGATGCGCAGCGAGCCGACGATCTCCACCACGCCGAACACGGCGAAGAAGAACCCTATCACCCACGGTATGACCGCCGCGAACGCGATCGGGTGGATGAGGAACATAAGACCGATCACGATGTCGAGCACCGCGTAGGCCAGCGCCCACCCCGACAGGCTCATCGCCTCGCGGAACCGCACGTAGGTGATAACGTCGAAGATGCCCGACACCAGAAACGCCGCGCCGGCGATGGCCGTGAGGGTGACGAGCGTGACGCCCGGCGCCAGCAAGAACAGAAACGCGCACACGATGAGCAGGATGCCCGCCACGATAAGGCCCGCGTCGTGCTTTTTGATTGCATTCATTGATTGCTCCTTTTAATGCAGACCCGCATCCTTCGCGGGCCTTTCAACGTATGGTAGCGCCTCGCAAGACGCGCGCGGAGATGGGGAGCGCTTCGTTGCCGCACCGTAACAACGCACGCGGGCGACCCGCGCGGACAGCCGCCCACGATGCGCGATGCGCCTGGCGCCCAGGCGTTCAGCTGGTCGGTTGGTTGGTCGGTTGGTTGGTCGCGTTCGGTCGATCGGTCGCGTTCGGGCATGGCGCGCGGTAGAATGGGGGCACGCGCTTGCCCGGCCAACCGCGCCGGACCCACCGACCCCGCCGAACAGGAGCAAGCCCATGGAACTTGCGGAAAACGTCCGAGAGTACCCCGACCACGAGCTGGCGGCCCTCGTGCCGCTGCCGGCCGACGACGCGAACAAGTACTCGCGCGGAACGCTCACGGCCGTCGTCGGCAGCGAGCGCTACCCGGGCGCGGCGTGTCTCGCGGCAGCCGCGAGCCAGCGGGCGGGCGCGGGCTACACCGAGGTGATCACGCACGCCGCAGCCGTAAACATCGTGCGCGCCTGGCGGCCTTCCCTCGTGGTGCGCCCACGCAGCGCGCTGTCCGAGGCCCTCGCGTCCGCGTACGAGGGCAAACAGCCCGCGCAATCGGCCCCCGGGGACCGCAAAGTCGAGGCCCTTGTGTCCGCGCGCGCGGGAAAGCACGGGAACACGCCGCCCCACGCCCCTGCGGCATTCGAGGCCCTCGCACCTGCGCGCGCCCGCAAGCCGCGCGCTTACCTGGTGGGATCGGGGTTCGACGCGCAAGATGCGGAATCGGCTTCGCTGACTTTGTTCGTGCTGGAGGAGACGCGCGCCCCCGTTGTCGTGGACGGCGGAGGACTTGACGCGCTGGCCGGCGAGGAAGGCCGCCGCTTGCTGCTGCGGCGCCGCGACGAGGGGTGCGCGACCGTCATCACGCCGCATGCCGGCGAAGCCGCGCGCCTGGCCCGCCCGCTCGGCCTGCCTGCGGACGACCCCTGCGCGCTTTCGCGCGCCCTCTCGCGCGCCTTGGGCGTTGTCGCCCTGGTGAAGGGGCCGATCACGTACGCATCCGACGGCGAGCAGGTCGCGCGCATGGCCCACGGCACGCCCGCGCTCGCAAAGGCCGGCACGGGAGACGTGCTCGCAGGCGTGGCGGGGGCCCTGCTGGCCCAGGGCCTGGACGCGCTCGACGCCGCCGTGCTGGCCGCCGAGCTGCACGCCCGCCCGGGCCGCGCCGCCGCAGCGCGCCTGACCGATGTGGCCGTGACCGCCGAGGACGTGGTGGAGGCCCTCCCTTCCGCGATAGCCGAACTCCTAGGCGCATAAGGCCGCGGGGCGCGGCAGGGGCGGCGGCACGCACCCGCCCCCGAGCGCGAGCGAGTCCCCAGCGCCCGCCGCGTCCCCCTACGCGGACGCGCCCCCCGGCGCGGGCGCGTCCATCTCTTCAAGCAGGGCGCGGGCCTCCTTGAACTGCTTGGCCAGCTCCTCCATTGGATCGACGCGCTTCTCGGCGGCGCGCACGGAACCCTCCGTGATGGCCATGGCGCAGGCCACCGCCTCGGTGTGCGTGTAGGACAGCGACAACGGCAGCTCGCGCACACCCTGCTCGCGCGCGACCTCCTTCGCGCGCCCGTGCAGCGCCACGACCGGACGGCCCTTCGCGTTGCGGCGCACCTCGACATCGCGCACGCCGATGCCGCGCGAGAACCCCGTGCCAAGCGCCTTCACCACGGCTTCCTTCGCAGCGAACCGCGTGGCGTAGTGCGTCTCGGGGTTGGCGGTGGCGTCGCAGTAGGCACGCTCGTCCTCCGAGAACACACGCTCGCGAAAGCGCGGCGTGCGCTCCAGGATACGCCGCATCCGCGCGATCTCCACGATGTCCACGCCCAGTCCCACCTGGCCCTCTAGTGCTTCGTTCCCATCCATGTCTCTCTCCAAAGTCTCATGCTCGCGGATAAGCCTCGCCCGTCTGCGCGAATCGGCCTTCAAGCCCCGGACGGCATAGCCGGCGAAAGGCTCTGCGGCGCCTCAACCGGCTCCGCAAGCCGGAAAACCCGCGGCCCCTACTCCACCGTCACGCTCTTCGCCAGGTTGCGCGGCTGGTCCACGTCGCAGCCGCGCTCGAGGGCGATGGCGCGCGCGAACAGCTGCAAGGGCACGCTCGCGGTGACGGCGGAGAACGCGTCGCGCACCTTCGGGATGAACACGACATGGTCCGCATGGCGCCCGATCTCCTCGTCGCCCTCGGTGGCCACGGCCACCACCATCGCCCCGCGCGCCTTGGCCTCCTGGAGGTTGGACACCACCTTGTCGTACACGGGGCTTTTCGTGGCCACCGCGATGACGGGGAAGCCCTCGTCGATGAGCGCGATGGGCCCGTGCTTCATCTCTCCGGCGGGATACGCCTCGGCGTGCAGGTAGCTGATCTCCTTGAGCTTGAGCGCACCCTCGCACGCGATGGCCGCGCCCATGCCGCGCCCGACGAACAGCGCGCTCGCCGCGTCCTTGCACGCCTGGGCCGCCGCGTCCACCGCCGGGCCGCACTCCAAAAGGATGCGCTCCACCTGGTCGGCCGTGTCGGCCAGCTCGCGAAACAGCAGGCGCACCTGGTTCATCTTGAGCTTGCCCTTCACCTGCGCCAGCAGCAGCGCCAGCAGCGTGAGCGACACCACCTGGCCCAAAAACGACTTCGTGGACGCCACGGCTATCTCCTTGTTGGCCTTCGTGTAGATGACGCCGTCGCTCTCGCGCGCCACGGGGCTGCCCACCACGTTGGTGATGCCGAACACGCGCGCGCCTTTCACACGCGCGTCGCGGATGGCCGCAAGCGTGTCGGCCGTCTCGCCGGACTGCGACACCGCCACCACAAGCGTGGTGGGCGTGATGATGGGGTTGCGGTAGCGGAACTCGCTTGCCACCTCGCATTCGCAGGGGATGCGCGCCCAGCCCTCGACGAGATTCTTCGCGATGAGGCCGGCATGGTAGGACGTGCCGCACGCAATGACGTACACGCGGTCAATGAGGTTGAGCTCCTCCACCGAAAGGTCCAGCTCGTCGATGGCCAGCGCGCCGTTCACCAACCGACCGGCCAGCGTGTCGCGGATGACGCGGGGCTGCTCGTGGATCTCCTTGAGCATGAAGTCGGGGTAGCCGCCCTTCTCGGCCACGTCCACGTCCCAGTCGACGTGCGCGACCTCGGGCTGGAAGCGCTCGCCGCGCGCGTTGTAGAACTCCCGCACGTCCGGGGAGAGCTTCGCCACGTCGCCGTCGGAGAGCACCACCACCTCGCGCGTGGCGTCCAGGACGGCGATGATGTCGCTGGCCACATAGGAGCCGTCATCGGCCAGGCCCACCACCAAAGGCGAGTCCTTGCGCGCGGCCACCAGCACGCCGGGTTCATCGGCGCTCACCGCGGCGATGGCGTAGGCGCCTATCAGGCGCTCGGCAGCCTCGCGCACGGCCTGGAAAAGATCGGCGCCCTCGCGGCACGCCTCCTCTATCAGATGCGGGATGACCTCGGTGTCCGTCTCGCTCGAAAACGCATGTCCCGCCGCCTCCAGCTCCTCGCGCAGCTCGGCGAAGTTCTCGATGATGCCGTTGTGGACCACCGCGATGCGCCCGTCGCAGGACACGTGCGGATGCGCGTTCGCCTCGCTCGGGCGGCCGTGCGTGGCCCAGCGCGTGTGCCCGATGCCGCAGGTGCCGGAAAAGTCGAAATGGCCCAGCGTGTGGGCCAGGCTGCCCACCTTGCCCTTGCGATGGATCACCTGGAGCGCGCCGTCTTGCTCGATAGCCACACCGGCCGAGTCATAGCCGCGGTACTCAAGGCGCGACAGCCCCTCGACGAGGATGTTCTGGACGGGACGCGTCCCGGTGTATCCGACGATTCCGCACATGGAAGGCTCCTTTGCCGTTCGGGTTCGGCGGTATTGTAGCGCACCGCCCCCGCCCGGTCCCGCGCACGTGGGCCGCGCGCGCCCATCCCCTCGATAAACGCATCTTCGCGAAAGGACGCCCGAAGCTCGCAAGAAGGCGGAGCGGACGCCGCAGCCCCGCCCGACGCAGCCGGCGGCGGTTCAGCGGCCCGCAACCCCTCCGGTGGCGAGAAATCACCGAAATCGGAAAACTCTTCCGCCACCACCCGCCGCCGCATGAGCAAAACGCCTGATCGAAAAAGATCTGTCATCCGAAAGAGGCCCCCAGGGCCGCCCGCACCCCCTGAAATCTTCCGACTTCGGTGATTTCTCGCCACCGGAGGGGCTTCTCTCTGCCGAACCCGCCGCCGGCACGGGCCGCCTCGCCAACCCCGATCCGGCAAAGCAACCTCCGACGACCCGACGACGGAAGAGCGTTTCTTGCCCATCGCGCGGGCAGACCGCATGGCCCGCTTCCTCACACGTACCTCGCAGGCAGGCCAAGACGCCTCCGCAATCCGAGCTTGCGGGCATGATGGTCGGCCACGGCCGTCCGCGCGCGCTTTCCGAGGCGCAAGCGGATCGCTTCGGCTATCGCGTCGGTCGCCGCAAGGCTGTCAAGCTCGTTGCCGGTGACCCCTATCACCGTCCACCCCATAGTCGCGAGCGCGTTCGCGCGCCGGGAATCGCGTATGCGGCTCAACTCGCCCTCATGGCTCTCGCGGCTTTGGTACTCAACGTCGAGCTTGGCCTCGGACCAGCACAAATCGCATCGAAAGCTCCTCCTGCCGGCTATGGCGCGTGCCCGGGCGGCAGCCTCCACCTCGAAGTTCATGCGGGGAATGCCAAGACCGTACCCGCCTTTCGCCAAAGGCAGGCCCATGACGAGCGCGAGCTTCGTCTCGCGCGCCGAAGCCGATCCGTCGGCCAGGTACGCAAGGATGCGCGCGACCTTGCGCGCGCCGCCGAGGGAGGGGTTGCGCGCCACGAACCCGCGCAGCGCCCGCACGTTCGTCAGAGGCTCCACGTCGTAAGCCGGAGGCATCCCCGTGCGCCGGGTGCGGTACGACCCGCACAGCTCCCATGCGAGCTCCAGCAAAGCGACCTCGCTCTTCTCCCGCCGCGCCTCCTGAACGAGGGCGAGCTCGGGCGAGCAGACGGCCACGTCCCCATCCAAACGAAGAAGCGCCGATCCCGGCAGGAACCCTTCGCGCACGTGCGGGCGGCAGGCCTTCCCCGCACGGCAGTTCGGAGTCCCCACCAGAACATGGACCGGCTCCTCGAACCGCAGTCCGGGATGATCCGCCTCCATGCGGCGAAGCGTCTCTCGCAGCAGCTCGCTCCTCGGCGCATGGCCAGGAAGCTTCGGCGCGGCGCCTTTCTCTGGCGCAAGCTCCCCAGGTTTCGCAGCCCGCAAGATCTGCAATGCGGTTCGGTGCCCGAAGCAAATGGTCGGTTGCGCGATGCGCGTTCGGGAAGACATGGGACCTTCCCCTTTCGTCGCCCTTGGCTGAGAGGATCTTGCAGACGTGGGAGGGGAAGACGAGGGCACCGCTTCCAGCATGGACCGCTTCGAAAGAAGGGCATCTGCACTGGCTCTATGATAGAGCGGATTCTACCATGCACGCCACGCGCCGACGAGCCGTATGGCAAGAATTCACCGAAGTCGGAAGATTTCGAGGATCGCAGAAGGCCTCAAGGACGTCTTTTGAACAGCCTCCCTCCATCGACCAGGGGCTTCTTGCTCGCCGCGAGGAAACGAAGAGGCAATCCCTTCCGATTTCGGTGAATTCTCGCCACGCAAGGGGCGTTTGTCGCCGAATCGGAGCGGACCACCGCGCGCGACAAGCCCGACGGCAACCGCCCCGGCGATCTCGATTCGGCAACGAAGGGAGGCGCCGGGCGGGCGCCGACGAGCCGGGCGCGCGCCGCCGCCCTCAGGCGCACGGGGCGTCCGGGCGGGCGTTGGCGTGGCGCACGAAATCCACGATGCGCGCGATGAACTCCTCCTTGCCTCCTACCGCGCCCCCGCACAAGCCGCCGGCGTCGGATCCCGCCTCCTCGGGCGCTCCCCCGCGCAAGCCGCCGCCTTCCAACCCCGCCTCCTCCGGCGCCCCGTCGCGCCGCCCGAGCGGCTCGCGCGTGAGCGGCCCCTCGTCGCCAAGGTGGTACAGCGCGCCGGTCAGCACCATGCCCACCAGCGCCACGGCCTCGAAGGCCGGATCGATCTCGGGACGGATGCAGCCCTCGCGCTGCCCGCGCGCTATCTGGCCCTCCAGCACGTCGAGCAGCCGCCGCTCGTAGCCGCGCATCGCCTCCGACCACGCGCGCCCCTCGCGCCACAGCTCCGACACGAAGAAGCGCCCGAACGCCTTGTTCTCGAAGATGCCCGACGCGAACAGCTCGATCATACCGGTGAGCGCGTCTATGGCGGTGGGCGCCTCGGCCGCGATGCACTCGAAACCGGCCACGATGCGCCCGATGCCGTCCTCCAGAATGCTCTCGGCCATGGCGGCCTTGCTTTTGAAGTGGTAGTACGCCACGCCCTTCGACACGCCGGCCGCCTCCACGATCTCGTCCACCGTGGCCGCCGAGTAGCCCTTCTCCCCGATCACCTCCAAAGCGGCGTCGAGCAGCTGGCGCCGCGTGGCGCATGCCTTCTCCGTCTGTCCCTTCCGTTTCGCCATGGGCACAGTTTACCCCAACTGCAGCACCGGGTGCAGATCCTCCATGCGCACCGTGCGCTTGCCGCGCGCAACCGCGCACGTGAGCGCGAAGCACGCCGCGCCCAACACCGCCAGCACCGCGCAGTCGAAGCCCGCCTGCGCGTAGTCGAGGCCCGTCATGATCTGGCGCATGCCCTCCACCACGTAGGTCATGGGCATGAACGGGTTGATGGCCTGGAAGAACTCCGGCGTCGTTTGGATGGGAAACGTCCCGGCGCACGCCGTGAGCTGCAGCATGAGCAAGATGATGGCCACGAACTTGCCGGGGAACCCGAACGCCGCCATGAGCAGCTGCATGACGGCCGCGAACACGAGCGCCACAAGGTAGCCCATCGCGTAGAACGCGGGCACGTTGTCGATCTGCAGCTGCAGGCCGAACTGCAGCACCACCATGAGCAGCGTCGCCTGGACGAGGGCGAACGCCGCCATGGGCAGGTAGTTCGAGAGCGCCGCGGTGAGGGGGCTTGCGCCCGACAGGACGAGCCGGCCGTTGAGCGGCCTGAACACGAACCCCGCCACAAGGCCGCCCACCCAAAGGCCCAGCGCCATGAAGTACGGGGCGAAGCCGGTGCCGTAGTTCTTCACGGTGGTGTAGTACTCGTTTGCAAGCTGCACCGGGTCGCTCATCATGGCGGCCTTGCCGTCGACGTTCGTCGTTTGGTCGGCGGCGGTTCGCGCGCCTTCCGCAAGCGCCACAGCTAGCGTGCCCGAGCCGTCAACCGCGTCCTCAAGGCCCAAGGAGAGCGAGGCGCTGCCGTCCTCAAGCTGCGCGGCGCCCTCGGCGATCTGCGAGGAGCCGTCCCGGGCCGAGACCGCGCCTGAGGAAAGCCGGCCCGCGCCGTCTTTGGCCGACTGCGCGCCGCTTGCCAGCTGGCCCGCGCCGGCATCGAGCTGCGCCGCCCCCGACACCGCTGAGGATGCGCCGTCGCTCACCTGCGCCGCGCCGAAGGCCACCTGCGAGGCGCCGGAGGCAAGCGAGGACATGCTCGCATTGACCTCGCTCGCGCCCGCATCAAGCTGCAACACCGCGGCACGAAGCGCGGGCGATTGCCGAACGAGCGGAAGCAGCTGCGAGGACAGGCTTTCGTAGCCGGCCGCAAGGCTGTTGAGGCCGCCGTAGAGCGTGGTTGCCGAAGCGTCGCCCGAAGAGCCGATGCCACCGGCGAGGAGGTTCGCCCCGCCGTAGAGCGTGGCCGGCGACGTATCGCCCGGGGCGCCGATGCCCGCCTGCAGCTGCTGCGCGCCGAGAACCAGGCTCCCGGCGCCCTCCTCGAGCCGCGACGCGCCGGCCGACAGGCCCCCCGCAGCCTCCTGGGCGGCGGCGATGAGGCCCATGGCCGTCTGCGCGTCGCCGCCTTCGAGGGCCGCCTGGGCGCTGCCCAGCAAGCCGCACAGCGTTTGGTCGGCCGCCGTCTGCCCCGGCGAGCCGATCCCGGCTTCCAAGGAAGCCGCCCCCGCCTGGGCATCGCGAGCCCCCGCCTCAAGGGCGCCCGCGCCGCCGGATGCCGCATCCAGCCCGCCCTTGAGCCGGCTCGCGCCGTCGGCAAGCTCGCCGGCCGCGCCCTGCAGCTGCGCGATGCCGCCCGAGATCTGGGCCGACCCCGCTTCGGCTTTTTCCACCTGCGCCTCGTTGGGCAAGGCCGCGGTCGCTTCCGCCAGCTGGCCAGCGCCGGCGGCCAGCTGGCTCGTGCCGTCGCTTTGCAGCTTCGCCGCCCCGCCCGCCACGCTGCCGGCCCCCTCGGCCACCTGGCTTGCGCCGTCGTGCAGCTGGCCCGCGCCCGCCGCAAGCGACTGCGTGCCGGCCTTCAGCGCAGAAGCGCCGCCGACGAGCGTGCCCAAGCCGGAGTCAAGGGACGACGCGCCGGAAACGAGGCTGCCCAGGCCGGCGTCGAGCGAAAGCGCGCCGTCCTTGAGCGTGCCGAGGTTCGCCGTGATGGCGACGCTGCCGTCCTTCGCGGTCACAAGGCCGTCCTCCAAATCACCCGCGCCGTCGGCGGCTGTCTGGATGTCCTTGCCCGAATCGGCCACGCGGGAGAGCACCGTCTGCCAGTACTCCTCGGCCACCGTGTCGCTCACGCGCTGGCGC
>NZ_CBDTNW010000004.1:0-25860 GCF_965361815.1 Rubneribacter sp. | reverse complement strand
ACCGAGGACGTCCTTCTCATGCACCTCGTCGCCCACCTTGACGTTGATCTCGAGCATCTTTCCGGGAACCCTGCTCTTCACGTCCATCTTCGTTCTCCTATCTCGTAGAACCGTTACCTATGATTCATGACGACGGCCTCTTCCCTGGGAAGCAGCCGCACGTCGTTGAACCCTTTGACAAGCACGCTGCCGCTGTCGGAGCAGAACTCCCCGAGCTTGGCGGCCCATCCGCCCTCAAGCTCGATCTCGGCGTCGATCCGCACGCCCGTCTGCCCCTCCACATCCAGCAGCCCTTCGTGCAACCGCTGCGCCTCGTCTAACCCCTCGCAACGCACGAGCAAATCCAGGTCCGAAGTGCCGTCGCAATACGGCAGCCCCGTGGCCAGCTCAAGCGCGGCGGAGCCGAACACCCCGCACGCCAACCCTTGCCCGCGCGCGAAGCGCAAGGCGCGCGACAAGGCGTCGAACACCGGCAGCGGACGCAGCAGGGTTGTTCGAGCCAGCCCCGCCACCTGGTACGGATCGCGCACCAGCGTCACCGCCGAGCGGGGGACGCACGACGACAGGCGCAAACGCATGCCGTCTTTGCGGAAGGGGGACGAAAACCCCACGCACAGGCCCTCCGCCCCCTGCTCCTGGCGCCGCACGATGCCCGGCACCAGCACGCCGTCGAAGCCGTCGACCGCAAGCTCGCGAATCTCCTCCTCCGACCACGCCTTCGCATCTCCCACCACTTCCACCGTCATGGCCCGGCGCGCCGAAGCGGTCAAGGTCACCAGGTCGTGTCGCCTGAAGAGAGCTTTCACGCCCCTACCTCCGCTTCATCCACACCGGGTCGGACTTCGACTGCGACTGGAAGCGCTCCTGCGCCTCCAGAAGCCGTGCGAACAACACGGTCTTGCGAGGGTCGTCGATCAGATGCGACGACCCCTCAAAACCGGTGGCGGGCCGAAGCTCCAGCACGTTGGCGACCGCGCCCGTTTCCAGATCGGGGTCCACCCGCACCACCCTGCCTTTGATGCGCAGGATGCTTCGCGCCGCCCGCTCCACCGTCATAGCGGAACGGGCCGTGCTCGCCTTCACCACCACGTCGTGCTCGCACCTCGTGCGCTGGCGGGCATAGGTGGGCAGGCTTCCCTCGCCGCCCAGCACATGCCCGCCGCTTGCGGGAAAGCTATCGCCCGTGGGCAGTCCGCCCACCGCGAGCGCAAGCCGGCCCTCGCCCTCCGGCAGCAGCGAGAGATCGTCTCGCAGCGGCTCGCCGTCCATGGCGATCCAACCGAACTCCTGGCAGCCGTACAGGTCGTGCACAGACGCCTCCAGCGCCCGCGCCGTCTCCAGAAGCTCCAGGTCAAGCGGCGTCCCGCTCGCAAAGAGGACAAGACCGCGCGGAACCAGGTCCCAAAGCCCCAGCCTCTTCGCATCTTCAAGCGCCGCCCGCAAAAAGCTCGATTCGCCGATCACCAGACGCGGACGGTCGCGGCACAACGCGACCAGAAACGCGTCCCGCGAGGAGTGCGACAAGAACCGGGGGCGCACCGCCGTATCGTCGAACACCCGGCGCGAAAACACGTTGACTAGCGGCGGGTAGCACACAAGCAGGTCCTCCCCCGCCTGCGCGCCGACGCGCTCCAAGGCGGCCACGCCGGCGGCAACGCGCTCGGGCAGCTCCTCGTGCGTGACGCCCACGATGTTCTGGAACGCGGTGCTGCCCGTGGTGAACGTGACGTAGGCCACGTTTAAGGGCGTGTGCACCTCCTCGATCACGTGAGCGCTCGTCGGCCCCGCCGCCAGCTTGTCCTCCAGCGCGCGCCGCGGCATCTCCGCGAAGCTCGGCGCCGTGGAAAACTCGTCAACGGCCTCGGCCATCTGCTCGAGAACGGCTCGCGCCTCCCGATCCTCCATCGCAAACCCCTTACAGGTACTCGTCCGCCACTGCGGCGAACTCCTCGCGCATCCGCGCGATAACCGGCAGGCGCACGGTGCGGCCACCGCGCTCCTCGCCAAGCTTGCCGTGGTACATGGGGCCCGAGGCGTCAGGCTCGCCGGAGAGCTTGGCAGCCTCCACCTCGCCGATATGGCGCTCGACGGCACCGCCCATGTCCTCGACGTTCTCCACAAGCTCGTCCACGCCGCCCAGACGGTAGAAGAACTCGGGACCCGCGGCGAACACGGGGTTTTCCTTCGACAGCTTCTCCAGGCGCTCGATGTCCATCTTCGTGATGCGCGAGATGCTCGTGATGGGCATGACGTGGATCATCGTGCCGAACTCCGGCGACAGCGAAAGAATGTGGTCGGCCTGCAGGCCATGGCACAAAAACGCGCCCGAGATGGCGCGCCCGATGACGAGCGCGATCACGGCATGCCCCGCCTTGCGGGCCTCGGCGAGCGCCAGCTGATAGGCTCCCGTGGCCTTGTTCATGCCGAAGATCTCCTCGATCTTGCCCGGCCCGTTGCCCGGCGTGTCGACGATGAGCACGAGCGGGCGCTTCTCGCCGATCTCCTTGTCGGCGTCCTGGTCGATGACCCGGTACACCGTCTTGGCCATCTTGTAGGCCTCTTCCATGCCGATGACGCCGAAGTACACCACCGGGAAGCGCTCGTTGAAGGCCTGAGCGTCGTTGGCGATCACCACCACGTCGCGGCCGCCGAGCCTCGCCTCGCCCACCACGGCGCCGGGACCGAGATCCGCAGGGGCCTCCCAGTCGCCGATTTTGTTCTCATGGAAGCTGCCGTCCTCCACGATCATGTCGATCGCGTCGCGCCCTCTTCCGATCATCGACTCTACAGTCATGGCTTCCCTCCTCTACCGACGCTTGGCCGCACGCAGGAACTCTTCAGTGGTTTGCTCGGGGATGCCCGCAGGATCCTCGTTGCCGAAGTACGCCCACACGTCGCGCGCATCCTTCGGCTGGATCTCGCAGGACAGCTCCACGAGGTCGAGCTGCTCGTCGACAAGCTCCTCGGAGCCGATGCGACGGTTCTTCACGATCTCGTCGTAGGGCTTGGACAGCACGTCGGCAAGCGCCTCCTTGAACGAGGCGATGGAGTCCTCGACCAGGTAGTTGCAGTCGCGCATGATGTACTTGTGCTTGCCGCCGGTGGTGCGGTAGACGAGCGCACGGTCCGCGGAGTCGAACTCGGCCTTGCCCATCTCCTGCTCGATGACCTCGGGGCCGGTAAGGCCCAGGCGCCCAAGCTCGCTCATGACCACCACGTCGGTGGCGGCGGCCACAAAGCCCATGCCGCCGAAGCAGCCCACCTTGCTGCCGATCATGGCGATGACGGGGAACTTGCCCTTCGTCTCCTGGATCTGGTCCATCACCTCGGCATGGGCGAGCAGGCCGGCATTGGCCTCGTGCAGGCGCACGCCGCCCGTCTCGAACGAGATGACCACGGCGGGAAGCCGCTCGGCCAGCTCGTCGGGATGCTCCTCGAGGATGCGCTCGTACATCTGGCGGGCCAGCCCGAAGGTGCCCACCATCTTGGCCCCGTGGACCTCGCCGACGGCGCCGCCGATGAAGCGGCCCTCCTGCGAGATCACGAACACGGGATGCTTGCCAACGAGGCCGACGCCGCATACCACGCCGTCGTCGAACTCGATGGCCTCGCCCAGCACCGGCAGGTGCGGGCTGCTCATACGGTCAGCCGGACCGCACAGCTCGGTGAAGGTCCCCTCGTCGACCAAGCCCCGCGCACGCTCGCGCGCGGTGGCCTCGTAAAAGCTTTTGCCCGAGAGCTTGTCCTGATCGGTCATCGCTTACGCCTCCTTCCGCGCCTCTTCGACCGCCTGGCGCATCCTCATGCCCACCACGACGGGCGTCGCATTGTTGTCGTTGATCTCCACGCTCACATCAGCCAGGCCGGAGTCGCGCACGAAGCGATCGAGCACCTTCTCCCACACCTGGTCGAACCCGGTGACAGGCGTGATCACCTTGAACTCGACCGCACCATCGAGATCCTTCCTCTCGAACATGACCTCCATGTCGCCCGAGCCCACCACGCCGGTGTGGCTCCATTCGACGGGCAACGGCTTGGGGTCGTCGGCTTTGAACGTGAAGCTCAGTTCGGTCAATGCCATTGCGTGCCTCCTTCGATCTTTCCGTTCGGGTTACCAGTTGCGGAAGCGGGCCGGCGGGTTGTACAGGCCGTTAGACCACTTCACCAGGTCTTTCACGTTCTTCGCCGCAAGCATGCTGCGGTTGGCGCGGGCAACGTCGATGCCGAGGTCGGCCGGCGTCTTGAAGATGCCGCGCTCGCGCAGCCCGGCCGTCTCGGCCGGATCCTCCTGCATGCCGACGGAGGTGAAGCCCGCCACCGCGCGGATCGCGGCCATGCGCTCGGCCATGGTCGTGCACTTGTGCAGGTAGGCGATGCCCTCCTCCGTGACGATGTGCGTGAGGTCGTCGCTGTAGATCATCACGGGCGGCAGATCGAGGTTGGCGTTTTTGGCCAGCTTGACGGCGTCAAGCTCCTCCACGAAGCCGGGGGCCAGCTTCTCGCGGAACGTCTCCTGCAGCTGCACCACGAGGCGCTTGCCGCGCGGCAGGTCGCCCACCAGCTCGCTTTGGATGCCGTACTCCTCGCCGCACTTGAGCCAGCCCGGCGTCGCATGGCGGCGGCCCTTCGCGTCGCAGCCCATGTTGGGCGCGCCGCCGAACCCGGCCACGCGCGTGGCGGTGGCGGTGCTGGAGTTGCCGTACTTGTCGATCTGCAGCGTGCCGCCGATGAACAAATCGAGCGCGTAATGGCCGGCCGTCTGCGAGAACGCGCGGTTGGAGCGCATGGTGCCGTCGGGTCCCACGAAGAACACGTCGGGACGGGCCGCCACGTAGTCCTCCATGCCCACCTCGCCGCCGAACGAGTGGACGGACTTCACCCAGCCCGACTCGATGGCGGGAATGAGCGTGGGGTGCGGGTTGAGCGAGAAGTACGAGCAGATCTTGCCCTTAAGCCCCAGCTCCTCGCCGTAGGTGGGCAGCAGAAGCTCGATGGCGGCGGTGTCAAATCCGATGCCGTGGTTGAGGCGCTGGATGCCGTACTCGCCGTAGATGCCCTTGATCACCATCATGGCGCGCAGCACCTGCGAGTCGGTGATGAGGGCGGGGTCGCGCGTGAACAGCGGCTCCACGTAGAAGGGCTTGGGAGCCTGCACCACGAAGTCCACCCAGTCGCCGGGGATGTCCACCCGCGGCACCTCGTCGACGATCTCGTTCACCTGGGCAACCACGATGCCCTGCTTGAACTTGGTCGCCTCAACGATGACGGGCGTGTCCTCGGTGTTGAAGCCCGTGAACAGATTGCCGTTCTTGTCGGCGCTCACGGCCACGGTCAGCGCCACGCGCGGCGTGAGGTCCATGAAGTAGCGGCCGTACAGCTCCAGGTAGGTGTGGATGGCGCCGATCTCTATCTTGCCCTCGCGCACGTACTCGGCCAAACGCCCGGCCTGCGGCCCGGAGAACGAGAAGTCCAGCTTCTTGGCGATGCCCTTGTCGAACACGTCCAGGTGGGTGCCCATGGACAGCACCGACTGCACCATGTGCAGGTCATGCACCTTCGCCGGGTCGACCTTGCACAGGCACTCGGCCAAGAAGTCGGCCTGCTTCTGGTTGTCGCCCTCGATGTTGAGCTTGTCGCCGGGCCTGATAACGGCCTCGAGCAACGCCACCGTGTCGTCGGCGGCCACCACCTTGCCCTCCTGAACGTAGGGCTGCGCAGCGGCCCGGCGCTCTTCGGCGTCCCGCTTGAGCGAGTCCCAAACTGCGGTCGGTTGGTTCGTCATGCTCTCTCCTTTCGATAGTGGAAGTTGCGCGGTCGGCCCGCGTCGCCCGCCCGCTCAGTCGGGCAGATGCATCACGCCTAACCCCACGCGCTCGTGGCACGAGAGCGAATGGAGCGACGACGAGCCGAACAGCGCAACGGCGACCCATTTGTCGTTGCGAACGATGGCCACTTTCACAGCCAGGTTCACCGAGGAGGCCACGTTGACGATCAGCCCCCGCTTCGCCTCCTCGGATGCGTGCATCAGCGCATGGACGGATCGGGGTTCCTTCTCCACCAGGCCCGAGTTGAGGGCCGCGCCGATCACGGCGCGTGTCATCTTCTGCTGAAAATCCCCCTCGCTCGAACCGCCCACCTCCGTGGCAACGCAGCGGAACCCCTGGAGCGAGAGCGTCCTTCGGTACGATTCCTCCTCGGCGTCGGTCTCGGTCATGGCCAGCAAGAGCGCTTTCCTACCCAACCCAAGCGGAGTCACACTCTCGTTCCTGCTGCTCGAACCTGCGTGCCGCTCCATGCGCGATCACCCCTTTTTCCTCAGGCCCTTGCGGGCGATTTCCGGAAGAAAGCTACAGGACAAGCGATATGGTCGCCACGAACACGCCTGTGGCGATGGCGGAGACGATCACACCGCCGATGTTGCACCCCATGGCGATGGGGATGATGATGGCGAAGGGGTTCTCCTCCTCGGCGGCATGCTGCGCGAGCTTCGTCGTGGTGGGCACGCACGACACGCCCGCGATGCCGACCACCGGGTTGAACGTCTTGCCGCGACGCTTGTCGAACAGGTACACGATCCAGCCGCCGGCCAGGCCGCCCACCGCCGAGATGGCCAGGGCGAGGATGCCCAGGATGAGCACGATGCCGACCACCGGGTCGAGGATGGTGCTCGCCTCGCACAGCGTTCCGAGCACCAGGCCCAAAAACATCGAGGAGATGCTGGTGATGACGCCTTCGAACAGCTCCTGGTAGGGCAGGATCTTCGCTTCCTTCACCGCCATGCCCAGGAAGAACGAGAGCATGAGCGGAGCGGCCACCGGCAGAAGCAGGCACAGGATCAGGCACACCACCACGACGAAGATGAACTTGGACTTCGACGAGGCCTGCGGCATGTCGAACTCAACGTCAAGCCCGCGGTACTTCTTGGGCACGAGCGCCTTGATGATGTAGGGGTAGCCCGCGTAGGTGAGGCTCAGGTACAAGTAGGCGATGATGGACACGGACACGAACATGTCAGGCGACATCATGAGCGTGCCGAACAGCACCATGGGGCCGTCCGCGCCGCCGATGGTGGCCACGGAGGCCGCCTGCGCAGGATCAAGCCCGAAGAGGTTCACGCCCAAAGACAGCGTGGCGAACGTGCCCATCTCGGCGAAGATGGCGATGATGATGCACGTCCAGGGGCGGGCGAGCAAAAAGCTCAGCTCGCTGCGGGCGCCGATGCCCATGAACACCAAGCACGCGATGAGGTTGTTGCTGAACGTGAAGTTGTAGATGGGCTGCAGGAAGTTCACCTGGATGGCTTGCATGAGATCGTCGGTCTCGGAGACAAGCGGGTCGATGATGAGGGTTCCTGTGGAGCCGTCGCCCAAGAACAGGACGCCGGCGTTGACAGCGATCATGCCGAGGCCCATGGGAACCATGATCAATGGCTCGAGCTTGCCTTTGAAGCCATAGAGCGCCAGCACGAAGCCCAGCAAGATGAGGGCGACGCGCACGGCGCCAATTAGGGGATCATCGAAAAGCGTGAAGATCCCGGGGAAGATTTGCATCAAGATATCCATCTGGACATCCGTTCCTTTCCGTAACTGACGATCCTACTGCTCAGAGTCTTGGGAGCCTTTTCCGTTCATAGCTTTGTTGATCAGGACGACGACTCCGATCACGAAGAACGATATAAGGGCCGTCAGCCCATACGTGAAAAGCATGTACACGTTGATGTCCACCCCGGTTTCACCTCCTTAAGCGCAAAAAAAGAAGCAGAGAATCGAACTTTGAGCTCTAATTCTCTGCTTCTCGAAAGCCTGCTATGATGCCTCGCCCTCAACGGGCGGTGCATGTTTGTGTGGTGCTTCGGGATCTCGCGCACGGGCTTGGGCGCCCGTGCAATTTCTATGTGCGAAATATACACCGGCCTTTGCCGTTTGTCTAGAGAAACTTTTGCGACTCGAATGCCGGACGCGGGGGGTCACGGGGGGTCACGGGGGACCGCGGAGGGGCGCGGAAAGAGGTGCCCGCCAACCTGCGGCCGGCGGGGCGAACGCGGGGAAAAGAGGGCGGCAACCCGGCGAGCGCAGCCTTCGGGCGCCTGCGGCGCGACGCGCGGCTAGCGCAGGCTCCGACGGGCCTTGGCGCGGGCCCAGGCGTCCAGTTCCTCCAGATGATCGAGGCTTTCCACCCGTTGGACGCCGGCGCGCTCGTGCGATTCCATGACGGCCTCCACGCACTCCGCGATGCCGAGGTAGGTGCCCTCCCCTGCCAGAAACGCGGCCACGGCCACCTCGTTGGCGGCGTTCATCACGCACGGCAACGTGCCGCCCGCGGCACCGGCATGGCGCGCGAGCGCAAGGCAGCGGAACGTGTCCTCGTCGGGCGCGGCGAACTCAAGCCCGCCCAGCGCGCGGAAGTCGAGCGGCGCCACGGGGGCATCCCAGCGCTCGGGGTAGGAAAGCGCGTACTGGATGGGGATGCGCATGTCGGTGGTGCCGAGGTGCGCCTTCACGCTGCCGTCGGCGAACTCCACCATCGAATGGATGGCGCTTTGCGGCTGCACCACCACGCTGATGCGGTCGTAGGGCATGGCGAACAGGTGGTGCGCCTCTATGACCTCCAACCCCTTGTTCATGAGGGTGGACGAGTCGATGGTGATCTTCGCGCCCATGTTCCACGTGGGATGCGCGAGCGCCTCGGCCGCCGTGACGCTTTCCAGCTGCGCGCGCGTGCGCCCGCGGAAGGGGCCGCCCGACGCGGTCACCCACAAACGCGACACCTCGCGCGCGTCCTCGCCGATGAGGCACTGGTAGATAGCACCGTGCTCCGAGTCGATGGGCATGAGCGCGCCGGCGGGGCCGTGCGCGGGCGCCGTGCCCGCTGCGCGGCGCTGTGCGTCTACCTGCGCGGCCAGCGGCATGATGAGGTCGCCGCCCACCACGAGCGACTCCTTGTTGGCCAGCGCCAGCACCTTGCCCGCCGCAAGCGCCTCGTAGCTGGCGCGCAGGCCCGCCGCGCCCACGAGCGCGTTCACCACCACGTCGGCCTCGGGCAGCTGAGCGAGCGCGGCCACCGCCTCCGCCCCCAGGCCGAACGAGCTCTCGGCGCGGCGCGCGACGGCCTGGGCGAGCGAGGCGGGCGGCGCCCCCGTCCCGCGCGCCTGGGCGCGCAGCTCGTCGATCACCGGCTCCCCCGTCAGGCGCTCGTCGCCCACGGCCAGGCAGCGCACGCCGAACTCGCGCGCCTGGGAAAGAAGCTCCTCCGCCCGCCTGCCCGCGGCAAGGCCCACCACTTCCAGCTTGTCCGCATGGCGGCGCGCCACGTCGAGCGTCTGCGCGCCGATGGACCCCGTGGATCCCAAAACGACGATGCGCTTTCTAGCCGGCATACGGGATGCACCCCCCGCCCACAAGCAGGATGGCCGAGGTCACGGCCACCAAGAACAGCGAATCGCAGCGATCGAGCAAACCGCCGTGCCCCGGCATGATGGTGCCGGAGTCCTTGAACCCGGAATTGCGCTTGATGCGGCTCTCGGCCAAATCGCCCAACACGCCCATAAGGCCGCTGATCACGCCGAACAGCACCGCCTGAGGAACGCTCATCTCAACGCCGGGGACAAGCGTCATGAGGCACCAGAACACCGCCGACCCCACAAGCCCCGCGATGAAGCCCTCCCAGCTTTTCTTCGGGCTTGTGCGCGGCGCCAGCTTGTGCTTGCCGAACTTGCTGCCCACCAAATACGCGAACGAGTCGTTGGCCCACACGCTCAGGAAAAGCCCCAGCACGAGCACGCCGCCCCACGGCTGGGGCAGCGCGGTGCGCACCACGATGAGTCCCGAGAGCAGCATGCCGCAGTAGGCCGCGCCGAAAAAGCTCACGCCCACGTCGGGCACGCGCGCCCGCATCCAGAACACGTACCACACGATGAGCGCCAGAAGAAGCGCCAGGCTCACGTACAAGGCTCCGGTCAATCCGAGGAAGAACACGCTCACCGGGTAGAGCATGGCCGCGATGATGCCGAGCATCTCGTTGGGAAGCTTGGCGTCGGAGCGCAGCATGTAGTAGAACTCCCCCGCCGTGATGCCGGCCGTGGCCACGAGCAGCGCGAGCGTCGTCCAGTCGCTGATGAGCGCGCACAGAACCGACACCGCCACGTACACGAACCCCGTGCGGAAGCGCACCTGCAAATCGGTGGCGTTCTTCAGCTTCTCGGGCGTCTTCTCGTAGGCGAAATCCTTGATGCGCCCCGTGCGAGAGCGGTCGTCGCCTTCGCGCGCGCTGTCGGGCCGCCCGGCGACCATCTACTTCACCGCCCCGAAACGGCGGTCGCGCCCCTGGAACTCCAGCAAGGCACGCAGAAGCTCGTAGCGGTCGAAGTCCGGCCAGAGCACGTCGGTGCACACGAACTCCGCGTAGGCGATCTGCCACAGCAAGAAGTTCGACACGCGCATCTCGCCGCTTGTGCGGATGAGCAGATCAGGATCGGGGATGCCAGCCGTGTGGAGGCGCCGCGCGAACGACTCCTCGGACAGCTCCTCGGGCGCGCGCCCTTCGCGCAGCGCGGCGCGCGCGTCGTCCACGCAGGAGCGGACGGCGTCGAGGATTTCCTGGCGGGCCCCGTAGTTCACGGCCACGATCAGCGTCATGCCGTCGTTGCCTTTGGTCTTCTCCCATGCGGCGGCGAACGCCTCGCGCGTGTCGTCGGGCAGGATGCTCGTATCGCCGATGGTCATCACGCGCACGTGCTCCTCGTGCAGCCCGTCCACCTCGGCCAGCATGGTTTTGGCGAACAGGTCCATCAGGCCCACGACCTCGTCTTCGGGCCGCTTCCAGTTCTCGGTGGAGAACGAGTAGATGGTCAGGTAGCGCACGCCCACATCCGACGCGCAGCGGATGGTCTCGCGCACGGCCTCGATGCCGGCCTTGTGCCCGCGCAAACGGTTGAGCGCGCGCTTCTTGGCCCAGCGCCCGTTGCCGTCCATGATGACGGCGACGTGCTGCGGCACCCGCGCAGGATCGAGCAGCGTCGGGTCGAGGCCCTCCGGAGGATTCGGGAATATGTAGTCGAGCGGCTTGTTCAAGAAAGTAGCACTTTCAGTCGTACACCGAACACCCGAGTTGATCTTGCGGTCGCAGGACGAGTAGGTAAGCAGCCCCAGACTCGCAGGTTGGCGTAGTAAGTCAGCGAGGAACGTCGCGGTGCCCCGGATCGTGAGGAAGGCGATGGCGAAGCGTGCTTCGGTGCGCGAGCCATCGGCTTCGCCGCGAGACGGGGCGCCCCGGCGCTTCGCAGCGTCGAGCAGCTCCGCGGGCCTACGGCCCGCGGAACCCCTAGATCTCCATGACCTCGGCTTCCTTCTTCTTAAACGCCTCGTCCACCTCGGCCACGTACTTGTCGGTGAGCTTCTGGACGGCGGCCTGGGCGCGGCGCTCGTCGTCCTCGGGCAGGTTGTCCTCCTTGACCGAGCGCTCGATGGCGGCGTTGGCCTCCTGGCGGGCGCGGCGGACGGCCACGCGCGCCTCCTCCGCGTACGCCTTGCACTGCTTCACCAGGTCGCGACGGCGCTCCTCGGTGAGCGTGGGGAACGGCAAGCGGATGACGGAGCCGTCGTTGGAGGGGGTCACCCCCAAATCGCTCTCGAGGATGGCGTGCTCGATGGCCCCTAAGACGCCCTTGTCCCACGGCTCGATGACCAACAGGTGCGCGTCGGGGGTCTTGATGCCCGCCATCTGGTTCACCGGAGTGGGCACTCCGTAGTAGTCCACCTTGATGCGATCGAGCACCATGGCGTTCGCGCGGCCGGTGCGCACGCCGGCGAAGTTGCTCCCCAGCGCGTGGAGGGCGCCCTGCATGCGCTCCTCGGTTTGCAGCATGATATCGTCGACCATTCCAAATCCTTTCGCCCTGCCCAGCGCAGCGCATCCCCCGACGGGGGCCGCGCGCCTTCGATTGTCCTATTCTACCGTGGTTCCCACCTTTTCGCCCTTCAAAGAGCGCGAAATATTTCCCTTCACCGTCAGATCGAACACGATCATGGGGATGTTGTTGTCCATGCACAGCGACGTGGCCGTGGAATCCATGACGTTGAGGCCCTTTGACAGCACATCCATGTAGCTGATGCGGTCGAAGCGCTTGGCGTGCGCGTTTTTCTTCGGGTCGCTGTCGTAGACGCCGTCCACCTTGGTGGCCTTCATGAGCACGTCCACGTCCAACTCGCAGGCGCGCAGGGCGGCCGTGGTGTCGGTGGTGAAGTAGGGGTTGCCCGTGCCGGCCGCCAAAATGACCACGCGGCCCTTCTCCATGTGGCGAATGGCGCGACGGCGGATGTAGGGTTCGGACACCTCCTGCATGGTGATGGCGCTCTGCACGCGCGAGAAGATGCCGTGTCGCTCGAAGGCGTCCTGCAACGCGAGCGCGTTCATGACCGTGGCCAGCATGCCGATGTAGTCCGCCTGCGCGCGGTCCATGCCCTCGGCCGAGCCGGCCAGCCCGCGAAAGATGTTGCCGCCGCCCACCACGATGGCCAGCTGCACGCCGTCGTGCACGACCTCGGCTATCTGGTCGGCCAGATCGTCGACCACCTTCGGGTCGATGCCGTACCCGACGTCGCCCGCCAGCGCCTCGCCGGACAGCTTGAGCAGCACGCGGTCGTACTTGTATTCGTTCGACATGGAACCGTCCCTTCGTCGCCTGCGTGGGTAATTCGCCTACATAGTACCCGAAACACCCATCGGGCGCATTCCTTGAAGTCAAATCGAAGAATCCCAGCATAAAAAACAATCTGCGCGGGAAAGCGGGGAGAGGGGCGGGGGGGCTGCGGCCGAAAGGCAGCGCGGCGCCCCTCCGAGGGGGGCGCCGCGCGGAAAAGGCTTCGAAAGCGCGACGCCCTAGCGAGCGCGGCGCGCTTCCCTTCTGGCGAAAGCCGCTGCCGTGGTGGCCGCTAGAGCGAGCGCAGCGAGCAAAGGCGCCGCTTCAGCCGCGGAGTCTCCCGCCGCAGGCAACGGACGCGCCTTCTCGGCGGCGGCTGCGGCGCCGTCGGCCTTGCCGGCGCTGTCGCCGGCGCTGCTGTTGCCGCTGCTGTTGGCGCTGTCGTTGTTGTCGCCGCCGTTGTTGCCGTTGTTGCCGTTGTTGCCGCTGTCGCCGACGTTGCCGCCGTTGTCGGCATTGCCGCCATCGCCCGAGCCGCCGTTGTCGCCGCTATCGCCGCCATCGTCATTTCCCGCACCGCCGTTGTTGCCGGCATCGCCGCCGTTGCCGTCGCTATCGCCGTCGCCTCCGGCGCCGGTATCGCCGCCGCCGCCCGAGCCGCCCTCGGACGTCACCGCCACCGTGCCGACAAACGTTCCTGCGTAGTTGCCCTTAAACGTCACCGTTACCACAGCCGTATCGCCCGAGCGCTCCACCACAAGGTCGTAGTCGCGCCCTTGCACGAGCGTGGTGGCGCCATCCGTCACCGCAATATGCGACAACCCCTCCAAGTCGGCTTCATTCACACTTGCAGGCAGCAAGAGACCCGGACCTTTCCGCGGTGCGATGGTAAACTCCTGCACAGCAGTAGCACTCATATAGGCGCCCTGCCCCGGCACATACGCCGTCACGCGATAGTGGCCAGCATTCACAGGCGGACCAGCTAGTTCAACCCATATGCCATTCGCATCCTGATACTCCCAGGTGAGCCGCGCCTCGGCGCCACTTCCCGTTACGGTAACCACAGGAGTAACCACCATATCGGTGGCAAACGTTAACCCATCCAGTCCGCTTATGGTAACGGAGGAGGCTTTTCGCTCAATGTGACTCGTTACGCTCACATCAACCCAACCACCGTGGTTGTAGCCACCTGATACCGCAACAGTAGTCAGGCGCGCCTGTACCGCACCGGCAGGTACCTCAGCCTCCAATATTCCTGCGGGCGTTTGCCATCCGAAGTCGCCCGTTTCGCTCTGACTGAGCACATCGTAGTTCCGGTCAAGAAATTCCACACGGAACCTGGCGTGAGCGATAGCCCCATGAGCCTCCTGTCGAACAGAGCCGATGATGCCCACTTTTGCAGAGAACGTTCGCACTGCGTCAACATCGGCAGCTGGCAAATTGATAACCAGATTGCCCCCGTTATTAATACGATACCCTGTCGTATAGGGCACTTCCTTGCCGCCTTCCAGAAGCGTGAAGTCTACGGTTTCACCGTATTCTGTTACATCCTCCGCCACCACGTTCACGCGCACCTCGGCGCTTGCCGAGTTGCCATGGTCGTCGGTCAGGGTGACCGTCACCGGATACGACCCCACCTCGCTGGTGTCGAACGCGCTCGCAGCGCGCATGGTAGTCGGCGCACCTACGGTAAACGACAGATGATCCTCCAGATTCTCGCCGTATATGCTGGAATAGCCGCTTACGAGTGATTTCAAGTCGAAGTCAGACCCTTGCAGCACCTGCACCGATTCGGACACATCGAGCGTCAAGCTGGGATAGCGCAGCCAGTCTAGCGGCACGCTACCTTTCTCCACCAACGAAAGATCAAGTTTGTCGATGTACGTGCCAACAAGATAGTATTTGGTGAAGGAATGATCCCAGTCACTGTAGTTCGAACCCACGAGACACCAGCTTTCGGTACCCGAGACTCTCCCCCAGGTGGTGTCGCAAACATACCAACGGCCCTCAACCTTGACGTAGTTCCACGCATGATCGTACGGATAACCACCCCAAGAAATGGTGCCGTCCACGTAAACGTTCTGCACGCCCAAGTGCATGAGCAGGTACTGCCAGCCCATCGAGTAGCCGCCGCAGCTGGCAACGCCGTTGATGAGCGAGCCTATGATGTCTGTCTCATGCTCCACGGGGGTCTTATAGGTCACGCTCGCCTCGTAAGCTTTCTGCACAGCGGAAATCTGCTGGTAGATGGTCATGTCGCCCTTGACAGCACCCGCTATGATCGCCTTGGCCTTCTCCTCGATCTGGGCGACGGCGTCACGATAGCGCGTACCGTTCTTCCACCTATAATCGATGCCGAACTTCTGCGTCAACTGGATGCCGTCCTTCTCAGAGCCCTCGCCCTCCCATAGGCGCTGACGCGAGAGCAGAAAGAGCCGCGGATCGGAAGCGGGCATCTGAGGGACGCCATTTTGCTCCGAATAGTCGCGCAGATACCTCCGAATGGTCGCAACGTCCCCGGTGGTGGGACGGATGCCGGCGGCCTCGTAATTCACCTCCATGAAGGTGCCGTTGTCCTGCACGATGGCTTTATCCTCAGTGTAGGAGAGCAGCGTATTCACCGTGAGGATCCATGCCTTTTTGCCCTCCTCGGAAAGGTAGTTGCTCACGTAGTAAGCATCGATGGGGAACGCCTCGTAAGGACTCATATCCAAGTTCGCATGCTCAAGGCCCGCGTGCTCGGGAATGGGCGCATCGCTGACGACATCATCGCGACCCGGCGCGTCGGCGTAGGTGGATTGAGCATAGGCAGGTTGAGCGTCGAATGTTGCCATCATCGGCGCAACCGTCATGCTGCCGAACGCCACGGCGAGCACCGCCGCCAGCGAGAAAACGCCTCTGGAGATAACCTTGTCCATGTCAACCCGTCCGATCTCGTTCGTTTTTGCCTCAACGCCGCATGTGAAACGCATTTGCGATTCGGAAGGGGCCATAGTAACGCATAGGGCAATGCCCCACGACGGCAACGGCCGGCAAGCGGCCTGCTTTCCGGCTTTCACCATCAATTCCGCACAAGGATTCGCTGCGAAGCCGGGCGGGCCGGCGAAGCGCGAACGCCGAAGCTTGGCGCGCGGAGCCCAAACGCCGCGGGCCCCGGCAGATGCCGGGGCCCGCATGTCGCGATGGGGGGGGGACTTTGCGCTTACGCGGCGTCTTGCTGGGAGCCGGACCCGCCGCCGAGCAGGCGCTCAAGCAGGTCTTGGGAGCTGGAGCTGTTCTGCTGGGTGGAAGCGCCCTGCGAGCTTTCGTCGGAGCCGAGGGTGACCTCGACCTCCTTCGTCTCGCCGTTGCGGTTCACCTCAAGCGTCACCTTGTCGCCGGGGTTCTTGGACCGCACGTCCAGCATGAGGTCGCTGGCGGACTCGACGGCCTGGCCGTCGAACTTCGTCACGATGTCGCCCACTTGCAGGCCGGCTTCGGCCGCGCCGCTGCCGCTGTTGACGGCCGCGATGTAGGCGCCCTCGTCAACCGGCAGCCCGTAGCGCTCGGCGGTCTGCGCGTTCACGTTGGACAGCGACACGCCCAGCTGCGCATGCGTGGGAACCTTGCCGTCGATGATCTGCTGGGCGATGTTCACCGCGTAGTTCACCGGGATGGCGAACCCGACGCCGGAGTAGTTGCCCGAGTAGGACGTGATGAGCGTGTTGATGCCGATGAGCTTGCCGTCGGCGTCGACAAGCGCGCCGCCGGAGTTACCCGGGTTGATGGCCGCGTCGGTTTGGATCATGTTCGGGTAGATGGTGGTTTCGCCCGATCCGCCCTGCTGGCTGTTGCTGTCCATGATCTGGGAGCGGCTGGTGGCCGACACGATGCCGGTGGCCACGGACTGCTCGAGGCCAAACGGGCTGCCGATGGTCATGACCCACTCGCCGATGGTCAGGTTGTCGGAGTCGCCCAGCTCTATGGCCGTGAGGCCGCTGGCGTCCTTGGCCTTGATGACGGCCAGGTCGGAACTGGGATCGCTGCCCACCACTTCGGCGTCGTACTGCTCGCCCTCGATGGTTACCTTCAACGCGTCGGCTCCCTCGATGACGTGGTAGTTCGTCACGATGTAGCCGTCGTCGGTCAGAACCACGCCGCTGCCGAGCGACGACTGGGTGAGCGTGTCCGAACCGCCGCCGTACCCGTAGCCGTACCCGTAACCGTACATGCCACCCATGGAGGACTGGTTGGTGTACACGTCGATGGCGGCCACGGAGGGCAGCGCCTTCTCGGCCACGGCCTCGGCCAGCGTCTGGTTCTCGCTTCCGGCGTCGATGACGCTGGAAGTGGTGGACCCCAGCTGCGTGGACTGCCCGCCGTCGCCGGAAGACGATCCGCCCGTGGCGGTCTGCCAAATACCGAAGCCGCCCAGGCCGATGACGCAGGCAAGCGCCGCTCCCGCGAACGCGACGCCGAACGTGCGGCCGTTGTGCGACTTCTTCTCCACCGTCACCGGGGTGTGCTGCGGCTGCGCGTAGCTATGCTGGTAAGCTTGCTGGTAGGAGGGCTGCTGCCCCGTCGTCTGCGCGTGCTGGGCACGATCCTCCCCCATGTTCGGCGGCAGGGGGCTGCCGCCCGGGCTGGTGTTGTTCGTATCGACCATGTCTCTCACTCTCCTTCGAGTTCCTGTATGCAAGCGGTTCGCTTTGTTTTGCAGGTGTTGGGGTCACCTTATCATGCGAGCGGCCCGCACCGGGGCCTCCGCACGCGATTGTCATCTTCGCGTCATGGAATTACACCGTTCGGTGTACAAAACGATGCCGATCCGTGCTTTCCAAAAGTCTCGGGACCCGAAGGGCCAAACGCCTCGGGAATCGCGCGAGAACGGTCGCCGCGCATCCACAAGCGATCGGAAACGCGCTATCATGATGCCCGCACCCGCGATCGGAAGGAGTCAACGTGAACCGCGCCGTCCAAACGCTGTACGTCCGCGTGCTGCTGCGCCTCCTGCCCCACCTCATCAACGTGCTCGGACACGTCTCGCCCAAGATCCGCGCCGAAGCGGACTACCTGCGGCCGGGATACGCCTTCATGCTGACGGTGGAGGGCGCGGGCCTTGCGGGCGCATGCCGCCGCACCGCGTCGGGGTCGTTCAGACGCGTGCGGCCCGCCGACATCGCGCGCGACGTGGAGCCGGGCAGCGGCCTTGCGAGCGCCGACCCGTCGGCTGTGAGCGTGGACTACGTGATCGCGTTCCGCTCGCTGGACTACGCGTTTCGCTGCTTCTCGGGCGGCATGACGCTTGCACGCGCGCTCGCCGAGCGCGCGTTCTCCACGCGGGGCCCCAACGACACGGGAGTGGCCCTCACCTACCTGTTCACAGCGCTGCTTCGCATGTTCTTCGGCTGGCGGGCCGCCTACCGCGCGCCCCGCGCCGCCGCGCGCGCCAAGTGACGGACGCCGGAATAGCAGAGAGGCCGCGCATGCCGCAAGCCAAGCAAAGTCAGCGAGAAGCGCCGAGGGGCCCGAAAGCATCCCGTTTCGCAGCCGGGTGCGGCGGCGCCTCGCAGCGTCGAGCCGCTCCGCCGTTTGGCGAAGCGGCGGAAAGGAGAGCCATGCAGGGATTCGAGTTCTTCTGCCCCACGAAGATCGTATGCGGAGAGCGTGCGTTGGACAAGCTGCCGGGCGAGCTGGCCGACCGCGGCGTGAAGCGCCCGCTCGTCATGACCGACGAGAGCCTGGTGAAGCTGGGCGTGGCGGCCAAGCTCACGAGCGTGCTCGACGCCGTCGGCGTGCCCTACGAGGTGTTCGACCAGGTGCCGCCCGATTCCTCTCTGGACGTGGTGAACAAGGCGGCGCGTCTTTACGCGGAGCGCGGCTGCGACGGGTTCGTGGCCGTGGGCGGCGGCTCGGTCATCGACACCACGAAGGGCGCGGCGGCCTCGCTTGCGTGCGAAGGGGTTGATTTCGCCACGCTGCAAGGGTCCGAGATACTCAAAGCCGACCTGCCTCCGCTCATCGCGGTGCCCACCACGGCCGGCACGGGCAGCGAGGTCACCCTGGTGGCCGTGGTGGCCGACACGCAGCGCCACGCCAAGCTCTCGTTCACCTCCTACAAGCTGGTGCCGCACACAGCCATCCTCGATCCGGCGCTCACCGCGTCTTTGCCGCCCAAGCTCACGGCCACCACCGGTATGGACGCGCTCACGCATGCCGTGGAGGCGTACACGTCCATCCAGAAAAACCCGGTGAGCGACGCGTTTGCCGTGAAGGCCATCGAACTGATCGCCGCGAACCTGCCCATCGCCTGCCGAGACGGGAACAACGTGGATGCGCGCACGAGCCTGGCGCTTGGGTCGCTTCTGGCGGGCGCAGCGTTCTCCAACGCGATGGTGGGCATCGTGCATGCGGTGGGGCACGCGCTTGGCGGCCTTTGCCATATCCCGCACGGGCAGGCCATGATGATGCTTCTGCCCCACTGCGTGCGCTTCAACTTGGACGACGGGGTGCACGCCGGGCTCTACGGCGAGCTTCTGGCCGCCCTTGCGCCCGCACGCGCCGCCGCGCTGGGAACGGCCGCCGACGCCGACGCGCGCGACGAGGCGTTTTGCGAGGAGCTTTTCGCCATGAACGAGCACTATCGCGAACACTACGGCGTGCCGTTGCGCTTGCGTGACCTGGGTGTGGAGCGCGAGCAGCTGGAAGCCGTCGCCAAGCAAGCGCGCTACGACGGCGCGGCGCTCTACAACAAGACGGAGGTCACCGCGGAAGCGGCCCTGCGCGTTCTGGAAGCCGCCTTTTGACGCCGCATCGCCCCGAGAAAGGAACCCCATGGCCACCATCCCCTCCTATGAAAGCCTTGCCGATGTTGAGGCCGCCGCGCAGCGGATGCGCGATTTCCACGCCACCGGCGCGCCGGCGCACGTGCCCTATCGCCGCGAGGCGCTGGTGAAAATGAAGGCCTACCTCAAGGCGAACGAGGAGCGCATTCTGGAAGCCCTCTATGCTGATCTGGGCAAATCGCGCTTCGAGGGCTACGCGACGGAGCTGGGCATTGTCTACGACGAGATCAACATGTGCCTGAAGCACCTCAATTCGTGGACGCGCCCGCGCCGCGTGGCCTCCCCCATCGTGCATTTCCGCAGCTCGTCGAAGGTGTATCCCAGCCCGCTCGGCGTGGTGCTGGTGCTCTCTCCGTGGAACTACCCGCTGCAGCTGGCGCTCGTGCCGCTGGTGGACGCCATCGCCGCCGGCAACTGCGTGGCGCTCAAGCCCTCGCGCACGTCGCGGGCCACAAGCGAGCTTCTCATCGACATGCTGGCCAACGTCTTCCCGCCCGAGTTCGTGTGCGGATTCCCCGGATCGGGCCAGATGAACGACTGGCTGCTGGAGGTGCGCTGGGACAAGATCTGTTTCACCGGTAGCCCGAACGTGGGTCGCACCATCATGGCCGCCGCCTCGAAATTCCTCACCCCCGTGCTGCTGGAGCTGGGCGGCAAAAGCCCCTGCATCGTGGACGAAACGGCCAACGTGAAGCGCGCGGCGCAGCGCATCGCGTGGGGCAAGGGCATCAACTGCGGCCAGACCTGCGTGGCGCCCGACTACTTTTTGGTGCACGAGAACGTGGTGGACGAGTTCGTGGCGCAGGTGGATGCGTGCTTCCACCAGTATTACGGCGCGGACATTCTGGCGTGCGACGAATGGCCGCACATGATCAACCGCCGCCACTTCGACCGCGTGATGGGGCTTATCGAGAACCGCAACCCGAACGCGCGCGTGGCGTTCGGCGGGCGCGGCAACGCAGAGACGCTGCGCATCGAACCCACATGTCTTGTCGGCGTGACCTTGGACGACCCGGTGATGGGCGAGGAGATTTTCGGGCCGGTGCTGCCCGTGCTGACGTACCGCACGCTGGATGAGGCCTTCGACATCGTGCGCACGTTCGAAAAACCGCTTGCCTGCTACGTGTTCAGCGATGACAAGCAGGTGCAGCACCGCGTGCTCACCGGGCTGCAATTCGGCGGCGCCACCGTGAACGACGTGGTCATCCACTTGGCGAACAACCACATGGGCTTCGGCGGCGTGGGCAACTCCGGCATGGGCGCCTACCACGGCAAGGTGGGCTTCGACGCGTTCACCCACTACAAGAGCACGCTCTCAAAGGGCACGTGGCTAGAGCTTCCCGTGCGCAACCCGCCTTTCGGCGACAAGATCAAGCTGCTGCGCCTGCTCATGCGCTGACCCAGGGCCAAGCGACAACCTGACCGAGAGCCGAGCGGAAACCCGGGTGCGAAAAACCGGCCCGGCCCATGTCAACGACGGCCCATCAGAGCGACGAGGCCCCTCCAGAAACAGAGCGAAAAGCCCTCCGGATGCCGAGAATTCACCGAAGATGGCGAGAATTCACCGAAATCGGAAAGATTCGCGGCTCGATTCCCGTAAGCCGAATGGAAAATACCTGGTCGATGGGCGCACGAAGGTCCCGATAGATCGGTCCAGCCCCTTCGATCTTCCGACTTCGGTGAATTCTCGCCATCCGGACGGCTTCCCCGCGCCAAACCATGCCCGCAGCGCCCCGCGCATCGGCGCCCCCCCGCGCCGGCCAAACGGGCGGACGCGACAAACCGCTGCGGCAGCCGCGATTCACTCCCCTTGGCGCGCCTCTCGCAAGCGGGCGATCTCAAAGGCGTATCCGGCCAGGTCGGGCTGGGGCGTCTCCAGGTAGAACGGCAGGTCGCGCAGCGCGGGGTGGTTTGCGACGGCGGAAAGGGCCGCAAACCCTATCTGCCCTTCGCCGATGCGCGCGTGACGGTCCTTGCGCGCGCCGCAGGGGTTGAGCGAGTCGTTCAGGTGGATGGCGCGCAGGCGCCCCAAGCCGATGACGCGGTCGAACTCCTCAAGCACGCCGTCGAGGTCGGCAGCAATGTCGTAGCCGGCATCCCACACGTGGCACGTGTCCAAGCACACGCCCACGTGATCGGACAGCTTCACCTGCGCGATGATGGCAGCCAGCTCCTCGAACGAGCGGCCGACCTCGCTGCCCTTCCCCGCCATCGTCTCCAACAGAAGCGTGGTCGTCTGGTCGGGGCGCAGCACCTCGTTGAGCGCGTCGGCTATCCGCGCCACGGCCTCGGCCACCGGCCGGCCGACGGCGCTGCCGGGATGCATGTTGTACAGCTGGTGCGGCGTCTCCTCCATGCGGGCCAGGTCCTCGCCAAGCGCCATGAGCGCGAACTCGCGGGTCTGGGGCTTGTCGGAGGCCGGGTTCATCGTGTAGGGCGCGTGCGCCAGGATGCGCTCGATGCCGTGCTCGGAAGCGAAGGCCGAAAACGCCGCCACGTCGGCGGGGTCGAGGGCCTTCGCGCGCCCGCCACGCGGGTTGCGCGTGAAGAACTGGAACGTGTTCGCGTCGATGGAGACGGCGTCCTTGGCCATGCGCAGATAGCCTTTCGCGCTCGAGAGGTGGCATCCGATGGTGAGCATGCGCGTCCTTTCCTTTCGCAACCGACGAAAGCGCAGGTCGGTTGCACGAAGCGATGCCGCCGCATGGACGGCGGCGCGGCGCAGGCGACAGCGTGCCGGCCGCAACGGTTCCGCATGGCCGGCCGCAACGGTAAAAAATCCGAAGAAACAGGATGAATTTTACCGCAACCGCGCAAGATGCCGCAGCGCAATCGTCCCAGAGCGCGCTTCCGATGCGCAGCTCGCTCCAGCCGAGCGTCAAGCGCCTTGGCCTCGCGTGGCGCCCGGTCGCCGCCACGCCGGAGGCGCAATGCGGCGCCCAACCCCGCTCAGCGGCCGACGACGCCCGCAACGGCCGCCTGCAGCTGGGCCAAGTGCTCCTCGTCCTCAACCCACTGATGGGAGAGCGTGCCAAGCGGCAGGTCGAACCCGCATGCCTCCAGCACGGCGGCCACCTCGTCGGGACCGTTCGTTCCCCAGCCGTACGACCCGAACGGAATGCCCACACGGCCCTCCCAGCCCGTTTTGGGCGAAAGGCCCTTGAGGTAGCACAGAAACGCCGCCACCGTGGGCATCATGCCGTTGTTGAGCGTGGGCGAGCCCACCGCCACGTACTTCGCCGAAAGGACCTCGGTCATGATGTCAGAGATGTGGTCCACCTTCAGGTCGAACAGGCGCGTGGGCACATCGCGCTCGATGAACGCCTCCACTATCTCGCGCGCCATGTCCTCGGTGGTGTGCCACATGGAATCGTACACCACGATAGCGTATTCATCAGGCGCAAGCGAACTCCACCGGCGGTACGTTTCCATGATCTCGCCCACGTGGCTGCGCCAGATGACGCCGTGGCTGGGCGCAACCATGTCTATGTCCAGCCCTTCGAGCGCCCCCAGCGCGCGCACCACATGGCGGGAGTACGGCATAACAATGTTCGCATAGTACTTTTTCGCCTGGGCGAGCACCTCTGGCAGCCCCACCTCGTCATCAAAGTGGTGGGAGGACGCGAAGTGCTGGCCGAACGCATCGTTGCTGAACAGGATGCGGTCCGCATCCGAATAGGTGACCATGTTGTCGGGCCAATGGACCATGAGGGTGTGCGCGAACGTGAGCGTGCGTTTGCCGATGCAGAGCGTATCTCCGGTTTTGACCGGCAGGTAGTCGCGTTCGCCGTAGTGCGCCGCAAGACCGCTTGCTCCGTACGGGTCGCTCGTCACGATGCGCGCGTTGGGCGCAAGCTCGCAGATGGCGGGAATGGCGCCGGAGTGGTCCTGCTCCACATGGTTGGCCACCACGTACTCGATGCGAGCGGGATCCACCACCTCGCTGATGCGCTCGATCAGCTCGCCGGCAAAGCCGGGCTTGCACGTGTCGATAAGCGTGGGATGCTCGTCCATGATGAGGTACGCGTTGTACGTCGATCCGCGATCGGTCGTGTAGCCGTGGAAGTTGCGCTCGTTCCAATCGATGCCGCCTACCCAGTACACGTCGGGTTTCACCTTCACCGCATGCAGCATGATGCACGCCTCCTTGGTTGTCGGTTGCGTTCGTCCCACAGTATAACGCCTGCGCGGCGCAGCACGAGGGCGAACAGCAGAACCCGCAGCGCAAGAGGAACGGGCGAATCGGCCACGTTGCCGGGCTTGGACCCCGCATGCGTCCAACCAGCTTGCGCTTGCCACGACGCAGCTTGCACTTGCACTGACGACTCAAAAGCTCTTCCGATCTCCTGAAACGGTAATATATCGCCCAAAATCTGCGGATCCTTTACCGTTCCGCACGACAAGCGTGCGCCAAGCGACGGGGGTCGCGCAAAACGAAGCGTGTCCGGCGAACATCCCTGCTTCGACGTAAGCGCACCGCCCTTACTGCGCAAACGTTATCCCGTGCAGACGACGCACCTCGTCGAGCGCAGGCACGTCCAGAATGAGGCTGCGGCCCCGGTCCAAGGCGCGGACGCGAGCCATGTCCTCTTCGGTCAGCGCGAAGTCATCGATGGCGATGTTTTGATCGATGCGCTCCCGATGCACGGACTTCGGTATGGCGGCGATGCCTTCCTGAAGCAGCCACCGCAGCACAACCTGGGCCGGCGTCTTGCCGTACGGCCGGCCGACGGCCGCGAGTTCGGGATGAGCGAACAGGCCCTCGCGCCCTTCGGCGAACGGCGCCCAGGCCATGGCGCGCACGCCGAGGTCATCCATGAGCGCACGCAGAAGACGCTGCTGGCAGAACGGGTGCAGCTCCACCTGATTGACGGCGGGCGCCACGCTATGGGACAACACGAGGTCGAGCAGGCGGTCGGGCAGGAAGTTGCACACGCCGATGGCGCGCACGCGGCCCTGTGCCAGCAGCTCCTCCATGGCGCGCCAGCTGCCGTGGTAGTCGCCGTACGGCATATGAACAAGGTAGAGGTCCAGGTAGTCGGTGCCCAGGTTGGAAAGCGTTTTCTCGAAGGACGCCTGTGTGCGCTCGAAACCTGCGTCTTGGATCCACACCTTCGACACCAAGAACGCTTCCTCGCGCGCAACGCCGCTCTTGGCAAGGGCCGCTCCCACCGCCCGCTCGTTGCCGTAACAGGCAGCCGTGTCGATAAGGCGGTAGCCTGCCTCAAGCGCGCCAAGCACCGCGCGCTCGCACGCTACCTGGTCGGTGATCTGAAACACCCCGAAACCTGTCTGCGGCATCCTCACGCCGTTGTTCAGTTCAACAATCTCCATACCACGCCTCCTTCCAAGCCTGCGCCTAACGCAGATTCTCCCTCAAAAACGCCTCCACCGCACCGAAAGGGATGACGTCGGTTTTATCGTAGAGGTCCACATGGTTCGCGCCCGGCACCACGAACAATTCGGCGCTTTCACCTGCACAGTCGCACACATCTTCGCTGAAGAACCGCGAGTGTGCGTGCTCGCCCACCACGCACAAGATGCGGCGCGGCGCTATCCAATCCAGATGGTCGAGCAGCTTGAAATTCATGAACGCCTGGCTACTTGTGATGGAGAACTGGGCGATGGCGTTGTGATGCCAGCCGCGTTCGCGAGCGTAGAACTCGCAGAATTCCGAGAACACCGGGTCGGCCTCGTAGTCGGCCTCCAGGCGGCCGCGCGGCGTGAGCGTGGGATAGGGTGCCGCGAAGTCAATGTAGCGCTGCTCGGCGATGTCGGCCAGCTGCGCGGCGCGGACCTCGTCGGTCATGGTGCCGAACGCCTCCTGCGTGGCGCGGGACATGTCGTACATGCTGGCCGTGACCGCCGCCTTGATGCGCGGGTCCACCTGCATGGCCGAAAGCGCGAACCCGCCGCTGCCGCAGATGCCCGCCACGCCGATACGCTCGCGATCAACAAACGGCCGCGTGCCCAGGTAGTCCACGCCCGCATGGAAGTCTTCCACGAACGTCTCCGGCGACGAAATATGGCGCGGGTTGCCGCCGCTGTAGCCGTTGTACGACGCATCGAACGCAAGTGCCGCGAAACCACGCCGCGCCAGTTCGTTGGCGTAGACGCCCGGCCCCTGCTCCTTGACGCCGCCGTAGGGCGCACCCACGAGCACGGCAGGCAGCACATCGCCCTCCGCGCGGTTTTGCGGCAGATAGAGATCGGCCGATAGCTCGATACCAAACCGGTTGCCGTAAGAAACGTGCGTGCGCTCCACGCCCTCGTTCAGTTCGAAGATGTAATTTCCATCCTGTGCCATGATGGCTCCTATCTTGTAGTTGTTGCATTTGAAAGCCTTATATCGGATGCTTTTGGATGCAATGCAGATTCTGGCGGGCAGGGATGGCGACA
>NZ_CBDTNW010000003.1:0-18338 GCF_965361815.1 Rubneribacter sp. | reverse complement strand
ACCTGTCGGTCAAAAAGCGGCTGGGGCAAAAGGCCGGCAACGAGTACGCTTCGAACCTGCTCACCATCGTGGTGGCGTTTTTGGGCGTCGTGTCGGCCCTCTGCATCGCGTTTCCCTCCGTGGCCATCTACACGCAAAGCTTCTACTCCGACCAAGGCGAGATGGCCACCTCGGTGTTCTTCTTCCAGTTCTTCGCCATCCAGATCGTGCTCTACGGGGCGACGGCCATCGTCTCGGGCCTGCTCAACGCCAACCGGGACTACCTGTGGTCCTCCATCGCCCCCGTCGCGAACAACGTGGTGGTCATAGCCACGTTCGCCCTGTACGCAGCCGTCGCGCCCAACGAACCGGAGCTGGCCCTGCACATCATCGCCATCGGCAACCCCCTGGGCGTGTTCGTTCAGCTGGCCATCCAGCTGCCCGCGCTCAAGCGCAACGGCATCCGCCTGCGTCCGCGCATCAACTTCCGCGACCCCGCGCTGCGCGAGACGCTGTCCATCGGCGTGCCGGCCGTGCTCGTGATGCTGTGCTCGCTTGCGGTGGTGTCCGTGCAGAACGCGGCCTCCTACAGCTTCGCGGACAACGGGCCCTCCACCCTGCTGTACGCCCGCCAGTGGTTCACGCTGCCCTACGCGTTTCTGGCCGTGCCCATCACCACCGCCATGTTCACCGAGCTGGCCGACATGCAGGCCGAAGGCGACGCAGACGGCGTGAAGCGCGGCATCGTGAGCGGAACCAACCAGATCCTGTTCTTCATGGTTCCCTTCGCCCTCTACCTCATGGTGTTCGCGTTGCCGCTGGTCACGCTTTACCACGCAGGAGCTTTCACCATGGAAAGCGTCTCGTCCATCGCCTCGTATTTGACGGTGCTCGCGTTCGCGCTGCCCGTGTACGGGGTGAACACCTACCTGCAGAAGATCTTCAGCAGCCTGCGCGCGATGGGCGTGTTCGCGGCGTTCAACTTCGTGGCGGGGGCGGCGCAGATCGCGCTCACCATGTTCGGCGCCGCCAATGTCGGACGCTTCCCCATCGAGGTCATCGCCGTGGCCGAGGTGCTGTTCTACGTGGTGGCCGATGCGTGCCTGTTCATCTACCTGCGCCGGCGCCTGGGTCGGCTGGGGCTGCGCTCCACCGTGCGGGCGCTTGCGTCGGGCGTGCTGTTCGGCGGGCTGGGAGCTGCGGCGGGCTGGGGCGTGCTGTTCGCGCTGGAGACGTTTATCGCGCCGCTCTCCGGTTCCATCTTGCAGGCGCTCGCCTACGTGGCGGCGGGTGGGCTGGTTTCGCTTGCCGTGACCTTCGGCCTCGCCATCAAACTCCACGTGCCCGAAGCCTCCTTCGTGGGCAACCTCATCGGCAAGCTTTGCAGCAAGCTGGGACGAGGATAGCGAAGCGCGCCTGACCCGCCAGCCGCCAGCACGGCTCTCTAAAAGAGTTGGGGGGATTTCCTCTCATTCAGCCATTTAAGCCGCCTCCCCTCGCCCATGAAACCGAGCGCCCCCAAACCGTCTTCGAAATGCCAGAGAACGAAGCGTGTGACCATGCCGAGGATAATGCCATCTTCGAGACGCACCACGCTCTAAAGTGGCATTATCGTCCTCTGTCATGTTCCCAAAATATCGGCACCTCTCACCTCAACCTCTTGACAATATAGCTTATAAGCTATATTTTGCATCCTAGGAAGGAGTTTTATGTGGAACATTGAGTACGAACCTATAGTTCCTTGGCTCGACAAGCAAGACAACACTACGGTCGCTTGCGTGTTTGCCGCCCTCGAGATGCTGCAGCGCGAGGGTCCAACGCTCGGAAGACCTCTGGTGGATACCATAAAAGGGTCGGCACTTAAGAACATGAAAGAACTGCGTCCTGCAAGTCCCGGCAATTCAGAAGTGCGGATACTTTTTGCATTCGACCCAGAACGCAACGCCATCATGCTGCTCGCAGGCGATAAATCAAAAGGCAAAAACAGCAAAGAAAAGTGGGTAGGTTGGTACAAGAAGGCAATTCCGCAGGCCGAAAAGATATACCAACGTCATTTGCAACGACGGGAGACAAATAATGGCAGATCTTAACGCATATATCACAAAGCGCGGCATATCCGAAGCCCAGATGGACGAGGCTCGCCAGCTCACTGCGGCAGCCATAGATGCTTACAATCTGCGTGAAGCTCGCAAAGCCGGGGGCATGACGCAGGTTGAAATTGCCGAAGCCATGGGAGTATCCCAAAACCGCGTCTCTCGTATGGAAAACGGCGACATGCAGGCTATGAGCCTGGGGGCTGTCCGCCGTTACGTGGAAGCCTTAGGCGGCACGCTCACACTTGTGGCCGATTTGCCAACCGGCAAGGTGAATCTGACGTAGGAGACATGCCTCTGCCCAATCACAACGAGCAGGCCGCAAAAGGCATCGCCCCCGATTACCCGAAGGCGATGCCCATACCCATACGCGATCTGCGGCTCACCTTAATCAACGGCTAATGCCAACCTTCCTTAATAATTCTTTCACAACACGCTTAACAACAGCCTTTACCCTCTCGCTCAATGGGCCTTTGACAAAACACTCCGCACACAATAGGCCAAATGGCAATTCATCAAGGTGAGACAAGAAATAGGATCTGTTTGGATTAGGCACGGGAGATTCAACTATGCACGCATTACCCGAAAATGCCTCATGCATCGTCTTTTGTTCCCAGAATACATGCGGCTTAATTTTTTCAAACAAGTCTTCACCGTGTGAGGTATTTAGCATCACCATCGATGTACCTAAATCTGTATTATTGCTTTTATCCGCCAGCTGTACGCCCCAAAAATCTGCAAGTGTAATGTCCGCAGTTCGCGCCGGGTTTCGAAATTCACAGCTATAGCAGCAGTCTCTCATGTAGAGGTTCTGCTCAATATAACCACGGATAAACAGGTCGTGATATTTGTCCTCTGAATACACCAAGCCGTTCTCAAATTCAACGCGCGTGCTAAAGCGTCTCCAACCATAAGCTTTATTCTTAAACCATACACGAGACACACGAGAGCCGAATCTGCGTTCAAGCCATGCAAGAAACGATGCGTATACTTTAGGGGAGTTTGTGCCCCTGCACACAAAGTTTACCAACATCAAGTTCTCAGTCTTGCCACCTAAGACTGACACTAAACCCGCACATTGGCACGGCGCTCCGCAAAACAGCACCCTCTCGCCTTCACTTATCCTCTTTTTTATTTCACGATAGCATTGCCCAATCTCACTCTGGGCGTATTTCGATTGTCTAAGACGCTCCAAGCCTTCCACCGAGTCAATCACGACATGCCTAACCACGTGCCGGTCATCGTATTCTGCGCCACATACCACCCCTCCTTCAGAAAGCCAAAAAAGGGCCAATTCGGAAAAAACTCCGCCCGACGTGCTCTCATATCGAATCGATTCATTAAGCGACCAGGCAGCATAGACGCTTTGAGGAACAGACTCCTCTTCGCAACTCGGAGAAAGAACCGGACAAGAGCGAGCGCATCTCCCACAAGTAATACACCGACCCCAATTCAACGATGGCCTGGGAAATCCCCCTTCATCACTCTCCATCCCAATGGCATCTGTCGGACAAAGGTTTGAGCATGCATAACAACCCGTGCAACGCGAATCTTCAAGATCAGCAATCGTGTTGGTCGTTCTCTTCATCACATCTCCCAACTTACCCCATCGCGAATCACCTTTGCCGGCACTCCCGCCACTAGGCACTTTTCGGGAACATCCTTTGCCACAACCGCCCCTGCAGCAACTACCGACCCCTTTCCTATATGCACCCCAGGAAGAATAGTCACCCCTGTTCCAATCCAAACATGATCACTAATAACTACTGGAGATTTTGTTCGCTTCCCATCTATGCAGTGGGCATTCCCGTCCATGATGACTAGGCCGTGCGAAATCGCGCAACCATCGCCAATCCGAATAGATTCATGGACCCTTATTCGGGCGTCAGCATTAATGAAGCTCTCCCCCATCTCAAAACATGCATCTTGGAAAATCAATATGTCAGACCCATACGAAATGAATGAATTATGCACGACCAATGACGAACCCGGCTCCATCCTTAGAATTGTACTGCGCCCGTTTCTTTTATAGCAATTCGTTCCCAATCCCAAGCGTCCCGAGATATCAACCCTAGCCTTTCTGCTCACCATCAGCTTCACATCCGACTCAATAATCAATAAACCACCTCGAAATATGCCTGGACGGAAAATTCGCGCTCTTATTCCCCTCAATACTGTCAGAGCTTTCCTCACGTTGTTCATAAGAGCTGTTCCTTATAGCTTGTCGAAATCGCAGTTATCCGGATCAAAGCGAACTCTCATGCCACAATCCATCGAGTCCAATATCTCCATCTCGCTTTCCGAAAGATGGAAATCGAATATCGATGCATTCTCTTTCATTCTTTGCGGCGATGAGGTCTTCGGGATGCTAACTACCCTATGCTGATAATTCCAGCGCAGTATGATTTGGGTTGGGTTTTTATTGTGCTTACGCGACACCCGCAATAATCTCTCATCATGAAAAAGCCTCGTATCCATTCGTGCAAATGGGGTATAGGCTTCGGGAACAATACCATTTGCTTTGCACCAGTCGGTAAGCTCTTTTTCCGCATACATCGGATGCCGCTCGAATTGATTTACCATAGGGACAATTTCGGCTGATTCCATCAAAGTTTCCAAATGGTGGATTTTGAAGTTTGCAACACCAATAGATCGGCAAATACCTTCGCGGTAGAACTCTTCGAGCATCTTCCAACTATCCGCAAACTTACCAGGATAAGGCCAATGCAATAAAATGAGATCAATAACACCTCGTTGCAATTTCACTCTACTGGCCTGAACCTCTTTGCGCACTTTTCCCTTACGCTGCGCGGCATTGCTGACTTTTGTAGTAACAAAACCCCTTTTCCCGAGGCTCAAACCTATACCAATTTCATTGCCGTAAACACTTGAAGTATCGAACAGCGTATAGCCCACTCGCTCAGCGGCCCTCACTGCGCGATATACCTCTCTTTTACCCATAGGATACGTGCCTAACCCGAGAACGGGAATGTCAATGTCATTAGCAAGTTTGAAGCACGGGATATCTATCGTTGTCATCACTTCCACCCATCACTTATAAGCCATTACCTTATATTTAATCAAACTGCGCTCGTTGGCCCCCATCACAAACAACCAAAGTGCAGCAAGATAGAGGAGAGTGAAAACAAAACCCCATAACAAAAACCACGGCCAACTATCTACGGGAACAATAACGGTCCCCGCAAAGCATGCAACCGTGACAACCGCCCCGGACAACACGACAGGAAAGCATGTTTTCCAGAATTGAAATATATTTAATCCAACGCATTTATGGTAATACCAATTCATAAAAACGCCCTTGCAGAGAGCCTCCCCCACGGCATACGCCAAAGCCGGAGCCCAATAGCCCACTATCGGAGACACTGCAACCGTAAAGGCCACGTTAAACAGCGCTGTAATCAGCATGGCGATACTGCGAGCTCTGTGCATGTTTTTCGCACGCTGAATTTCGATTCCAGTATTTTGCGTAAGCGATACCCCAAGAGGAAAAACCGTCAACAAAACGAGCCAGTATGCATCCGAGAAACCCGAACCAGCCCAGTGCCCAATGAAGAATTGACCAAGAACCGCAAAAGCGCCGTACGTCCAGCAAAACACCATCATTTGGAACTTTCCAGTTTTAGCCATAAGGCTCGACAGTTTGTGGTTATCGTTAGATGAGGCCACTATCTTGTTGATTTCGGGTATAAACACGTTTGATATGGCGGTAGAAAGGGAAATAAAAACGTTTCTGATCAGCACCGCAACTGCATACACGGCAGCAGCAGAAGCACCTGACAATGCACCTAACACAATATTTGGTACATTTTGATTTACGAGATCGCATATTTGATTTGCAAAGATCCACGAGCTAAACGCAGCAATCGATTTGAAGCACTCTCCATCGAAATGAAGCACATTAAAACGCATCTTGAGCCGGCGAACACAATACATGGCGTTAATGACGAAAAGCACCCCGTTAACTGCCATTTGAGCTGCGGCTACACCCACTACACCAAAACCAAGAACGAGCAGTACATACGCGACAAAAGGGGACGCAAGGGTAATCGCAAGCTGACGAGTTTGCTGAAACCGAAACTCTTCGTTGGCAAGCACATATGAGTCAAACACCGAATTAAAGAGAACGATAGCGATATTCGCCGCCATGAATGCCATTGCGATTTTTGCTATCACGATCTGCTCCGCAGTAAAGCCGGGCGAAAACACAAATTCCGCATTCGCAGCAAAGGAAAGACCAATTACAAGTGCTGCAGCGCTTACCACCGCATAGAGCACCAGATACACTCCATTGAGCCTTCGAACATCCTTCTCGCCGCCGTTAGACCTCTTTTTCACGTAAAACCGCACATATGACTGAGAAAACCCAAAAGAAAGCAACGTCAAGGAGAACACAAACGAACTGCATGCCTGGTAAACGCCATATTCCGCCTGTCCAACGAAAGAAAGCAGCATTGGCGTGTAGATGAGGTTGACAAGATTTTTGCTTATGATGTTCGCATAGCCAAGGACAACCCCAACGCGACGCTGACTAGTCATTCAGACACGTCTCCATGTAATCGAGTAGTATCTCGCGCTCATGTCTGATGGCTTCATTCACATCACTGTAATCTCCCGCACAGACAATATCAAAACTGGGGTGGTAATGTACCTTTTTTTCGATGGCCATCTTCTTGCTGAGTGTCTCTAGGCGCGAGGACATACCAGCCCCTCCCTCCCGATTCATTATGGTGAGAGGGGTGTGAAAGAGAATCGCAAAAACAGCTGCATGAAAAGAGTCGGTAACCACATGCGTCGCACTGTCGACGAGAGAGATAAACTCCGCAGGTCCAGCTGGCGGTTCGCAATCCCTTGCCTTATCCGAAAGCGAAATAATAGGAATTGCGCCTTTTCGCGTGACGGTGTCTGAAACTCCCTTCGCTGCAAGGCCTCTTTCACCCAGAAGATATTCGAATACATATGGTTCCTCTGGAGTCAAACGAGAATCGGCAACCTTGCGCCATTCCTGTGGTGACAGTGCCATTGTCGGGTCGCAAACAACTGCCGCCTCCCTGCCAGAAGACGCTTTGATGAGCTCTGCACCCCTATGCTCGCGCACGGAAAGATGCGAAAACCCTGACACTCCTTTCGCGAGCCTCCTCATTTGGCTTGCACTTAGCTTTGAAACACCTATACTGGGCGCAAGAGCTATCCTTTGCTCAGGGCGTGCGAAACGAAGATAATACCAATTGTCATTGTCCGACATCCTCCCCAGATTCCAAACCTGATCACTACCAACAGAGAAATAGTCGAAAGAATCCGAAAGCCCGTCATCGCATTCGCTGACAGACAAGAATTTGAGCTTACTATCAAACCTCTCAAACGCCGCAATTCTCTCGCTATCGCCTTTCGATTCCTCCAACGGCAAGCAGCGATGGGTGGTGCCCCTCAAAATGTCCAGCACTTTCCTGCTCATGGTTGGCTTACTGCGTCGGCATAGAGATACCACCTCGCAGCCGAACATTTCATACAGTTTTACGACAGCATAATTTTGCAATCGATTGCCATAATTTGTTTTTCCTTGAAGTGTGACAACGGCAACCTTCTTCCTAGCCTTTCCCTCACTCACAAGACGCTCCTCTTTCTACCGTCTGCTCTAACAACTCTTTATCCACAAGGGCCTTATCATCTGACAGCAGATACACGTATGCCAGATATACCCCCAAATAGGAAGCGGGCATCCCCTCCGTAACAACATGGCCACCAAGCGCCATGAAGCACACAACAATAAAGATGCCGAGAGCAAGATAGAGCGACTTCGACACTTTCGCTCTCTTCAGACTTCGAAGCGCTATAACAAATGGAACAGAGGTTATCAGCAGCCCCACGATACCCGACGCGAGCGCGATCTCGAAAAAGTCCATCTCTATCCCGCGGTATGTTCCCGCCGCATTCATTATTTCTGCCACGTCAAAGCTCAAAGCAGAAATCCCGCTACCAAAAACAAAAGTTATAGGATTGAAATCACCGACATAGCTCGAAAGCCCCGCCGCTAACAAGGTGTTCCTACCCGTCAACAAGTAGTCAACGAACGATCCACCTTGTTGTGCAAGCACGTATTGATAGCGCTGAAGCTGGAAATTCACCACTGACCACACAGTGTCTCGGTAAAGCCACAGAGCAATGCCCATACCCCCAACCAGCACCAAGAGCACAAGAATCCCCCTTGGTGTCAAACGGCTCAATTCATTCAATATGCAGGCACCAACAGCCACAACCGCAAAAACGATAGCGGACTTCGAACCAAGAAAAAACAGCGCTGACACAACAACGACAATCCACAGAGGCGATATCTGCTTCCTGAACGCCAAAAACATCGCGATGGCAAGAAGCAGGAGCAGCACCGCAGACATCGAATTCTTAGACAGGATAGTCCCTTCGTAGCCCGAATCAAACGTGCTCTGCTCGAGCAAACCCGCCATCGCCAATATAAGAAATGCGGGCGCAATAAACACTACGGACCATTTGAAGAACCGCTCCACGGTTGCTCTTTCAATCTTGCCCGCATCCCCAGCGCACTTTACTGCGAAAAAGGTCGAAACGTACAAAAGGAATTTTGCCCAATACGCCGCTGCATACGACATGCCGCTTATACCGAGCGACACCTCTCGCAAGACCAGAAGAGAAACAAACAGATAAATGAGAACGACAACTTGCGACTCCTTGCGTTTTCCACATTCAAACACAACAAAGAGGTTTATAACAAGGAAGCATGCCCTTACCACCTGTCCCAGAACCAGAGGAACCCCAGCAATACCAAGCAGCTCATTTGCAACATCTAGAAACACAGTTAAGAACAGCTCAATCTGCAGGAACTGCGCCACAATACCATTTTTGGCAATCCTGCCCCCCAACGCAACCCCCTGTCCTTTTGCAGTCATCGTACGCATTGCGCTATATACTCTTCGATCTGTCGACGCATATTCTCGGCCGTATACTTTTTTGCAGTCGAGACACACGCTGCGCGATATGCGTCTTTGCCTTTGCCTAAGCAACCTTCAACGGCTTTCGCGAATTGTTTTACATCTCTTCCTTCAACAATCGCGCCGGTGTTGTCATCAATTACCACATCAAGGTCACCCACACGCGTAGAAACAACGGGAACACCTGCCGCCATGCTCTCAAGCACCACCAACGACATCGCTTCGCTCTCGGAAGCAAGCACAAACACATCGGCAGTTTTCAACACTTGGGCAAGTTCTAACTTACTGAGATTTCCGAGAAAGCGAACGTCATCGGAGCATCCGAGCTCTGCCGCACACTCCCGAAGCTTCGGCTCGCACTCTCCTTCTCCCGCTATACAGAACTCGAGGCTGCTCATTCTTTTCTTCACCTCAGCAAAGACCTCTATCAGAAAATCGATATGTTTAACCTCACTCAGTCTGCTCACGGTGACAATCCGCTTTACGTCTCCATTTGACGAGGGACGTCCTTCGCTTACGCTTTCCATTAACACAGGGTCAACCGACGAATAAATCACTTCTGACTTTTTATCCCACCGAGAAACCCCGGAAACATTGAGCCGTCGGTAATACTCAGTCCTGCAGGCATTTGCTGCCCAGATAATTCCGCTCGCCCTATCAAACGCGCGCCGAATAATCCTGTTGTATCCACCAACAAAGAACTTACATCGAAGCAATGGAAATCTTGAGCGCGTTATCGTTATCAGGGGGTCGCCATGGACGTGGCAAATTACGGGAGAGCTTCCCAATGGCAAAGCGAGCACTGTTTCCGCACTGTGAATATAGATGGCGTCGTAGCTTCCGAAATTGATTTCGCGCAAATACCGTTTCACGCCCGCAACCAAACGGAAGCGCAATGGAAACTTCGTATCTTCTTTTGACTTATTGCACACATATACAGGCATCCATCTGTATTCGCGCCCCTGGATAACCTTGCGATTCCATGTCCCCTCTGTTTCGTCTCCATCAAAGCTAATTCCAACAAGGCTCAATTCAACAAGCCCCGCCCCCGGAACAGACAGCATGTTACGCAAAAGACTGACAACACCACCAAGCGGTTTATCCTGGTAGTCGCAATCTGCAATAACCAACGTCTTTATTGGCTTGCAAGGATGATTAACGGGGTTCATCCCAAGCCCCGTTCACCAATAGCGCCTCATGCTCCCGAATCTGCTCAGAGTCAAACCGGCACCCAATCTGCTTCGCCGGAACCCCTCCGACAATGCTGTACGGAGCTACATCGCGCGTGACGACGCTCCCAGCTGCCACGATCGAACCTCGACCCACTACAACGCCGGTCATCACAATCGACCCGAACCCGATCCAAACATCATCTTCCACGGTAATTCTTTGACTAAGTCCTTTGAAACGGTAGTCGGGATCGCCAATCTTAGGTGACTCTTTTATTGCTCTGCCAACAATACTGAAGTCATGGTCGTATCTACCAATAAGGCCAACATTGTTGGCAATCAGTACGTTATTACCAATCTTCGCGTCTGCCTGAACCGTGCAGTACTTCCCGATATAAGAATTGTCGCCAATGGTGATTCTATTCGGCGCCCAGAACACCGTACCGCGCCCGAATGTGAAACCCGAGCCTACATCTACCCGTTTGCCCAGCAGAAGTATTCTGCATCTCATCGACTTTAGTTTACGAATAATACTCATTGCTTTCTCCATACCATCTTGTCCACGATGCCCGTATAGGACTGGATGATCTTAATCACCTTGGTGGACACGCTCTCCGTGGCGTAGTCAGGCACGGGTGCCTCTGGTAGGCTACCTTCCGCATCGAGTGCGACAGCAACCGCCACCGCCTGCAGAAGACCTCGCTTCGAGATGCCCGCCAGTGTGAAGCAGGCACGGTCGAGCGCCTCGGGGCGCTCCGTACTCGTTCGAATGCAAACCGCCGGAAAGGGGCGATCGATTGATGCGAAAAAAGAGCTCTCCTCGGGAAGCGTCCCCGAGTCGGACACCACGCAGAAGGCGTTCGACTGCAGCTTGTTGTAGTCGTGAAAACCCATGGGTTCATGCATGCGAACGAGCGGATGTAACTCGAAGCCCGTCTCCCCGAGCCGCTTGCGGGAGCGTGGATGGCAGCTGTAGAGGATGGGTATGCCGTAACGCTCGGCCAACGCGTTAATCGCTCCGAACAAGTTCAGGAAGTTCTCCGTCATGTCGATATTCTCTTCACGGTGAGCTGACAGGAGGAAGTAACCCTTGCGCACAAGCCCCTCACGCTCCAACACATTGGAATCGTCGATGGAGGTGAGGTTGGCCGAGAGCACCTCGGCCATGGGGCTGCCTGTGACGTAGGTGCGCTCGGGCGCGCAGCCGGTATCTTTCAGGTAGCGCCGCGCGTGTTCGGAGTAGGCCAGATTCACATCCGATATCACATCCACTATGCGACGATTAGTCTCCTCGGGCAGGCACTCGTCCTTGCAGCGATTACCCGCTTCCATGTGGAAGATCGGCACGTGCAGACGCTTGGCGGGAATGGCAGAGAGGCAGCTGTTGGTGTCGCCGAGTACAAGCAGGGCGTCGGGCCTCACCTGCGCCATGAGTTTGTAGGAGCGGTCGATGATGTTGCCGATGCTCTCGCCGAGATCGCTTCCCGCGCAGTCCAGATAAACATCAGGATCGTCCAACCCCAGATCGCGGAAGAAGATGCCGTTCAGAGTATAGTCCCAGTTCTGGCCCGTGTGTGCTAGCAGGCAGTCGAAATGACGGCGGCATTTCTTGATGACCTCAGACAAGCGGATGATTTCCGGACGAGTTCCCACAACGATCAGGAGCTTAAGGCGTCCATCATTTTTGAAAACTGCGTCAAAGTAGCCGGCTTTCACCTTCGTTACACCTCCTCGAAGAATGTATCGGGATTCTCGGAGTCGAAAGGCTCATTCGCCCATATGAGAGTGATAAGCTCTTCTGTTTTAGAAAGGTTCACGAGTGAGTGCGTGTGCCCTGGCGGGGTCTCCACCACGGTCGGCTTCTTGCCCGAAATACGATACTCATCCACTGGATAAGGGTTGCCGCTGCCGTCAAGACCAACCCTACGCATCCTCACAAGCGCCTCGCCAGAGACCACCAGAAAGCGCTCCCACTTGGAGTGATGCCAGTGATTGCCCTTGGTCACGCCGGGTCTGGAAACGTTCACCGACATCTGGCCTCGATCCAGCGTGCGAAGGAACTCCGTAAACGAACCACGATCGTCGGTGTTTGTCTTGAGTGGATAGGCGCAAGCACCCGTGCTGTAGTAGCTCTGGAAAGCCGACCAGAGCTTTTTGGAAAAGGAACCGTCTGCCAGGCAGGGGACTCCTAGGGTTTCTCGACTCACACTGAAAGACTCCAGGAGTTCCACGATTTCACCGAGAGTCGCACGGTCCGTGGGTGAAACACAGCAGTAGCGCCCATGTTCGACAGAAACTGCCTTCATGCCATCGTATTCGCAGCGATGTTCCTTGCCAAGCAAGGCCGAGAGCATCTCCTCGACCAGATCGTCAATATAGAGCAACTCAAGTTCGACGGAAGGGTCGGACACCTCGTAGGGGTGCCCGTTGGCGACGGCGTCGCAGAAGGTGGCCACCGCCGAGTTGTAGTTCGGGCGACACCATTTGCCGTAGACGTTAGGAAAGCGGTAGACGAGGACGGGAGCACCCGTGCGCTCCGCGTGCGCGAAGAAGAGCTCCTCACCAGCGCGCTTGGACTCACCGTAGGCGCTGCCAACGTAGCGACCCTCGAGTGATGCCTGGGCCGAGGACGCGAGCATGACCGGGCAGCGGTTACCATGTTGCTCAAGAAGCCCCAGCAGTTCCTCGCCGAACCCTGCGTTGCCTCGCATGAAGTCAGCGGGGTTCTCTGGACGGTTCACCCCCGCCATGTTGAACACAAAGTCAGCTTGTGCGCAAAAAAGCGAGAGTTCCTCGCGCGAGGTATCTACGTCGCACTCGTAGACGGTGAGAGGCAGAAGCGACTTAAAGCGCCCTCTCCTGTCCTTGCCGTCCCGAATGGCCCTGAGAGACTCAACGAGGTTGCGCCCTATAAAGCCCTTTGCTCCCGTGACCAGAACCCTCATCACTGCACCGCCTCCTCTTCGCGCCCCTCGAGGGCCAGCTGCACATACTCGGCAGTCTTGATCTTCTCGACCGTGCCCGCTGCGTCGAGCCTCTCGGTATTGTGAGAGGTGTAAGGCTCGTCCGCCTGGGTGCGCACCTCACCGTCAACCACGAACTTGTCGTAATTGAGGTCACGCGAGTCGCAGGACACACGGAAGTAGTCGCCCATATCCTCGGCGCGCAGGCGCTCCTCGCGGGTCATGAGCGTCTCGTAGAGTTTCTCGCCATGACGGGTGCCGATGACCTGGACGCCGGTGCGCCCAAAGAGTTCTTGGACCGCCTCGGCCAGGTCACCTATCGTGGAGGCCGGGGCCTTCTGGATGAACAGGTCGCCAGGATTGGCGTGCTCGAAGGCAAACTTGACCAGATCCACCGCCTCGTCGAGGTTCATAAGGAAACGGGTCATGGCCGGATCGGTTACCGTGAGAGGCTCTCCCCTGCGGATACGATCGATGAACAGCGGGATGACGCTACCTCGAGAGCACATGACGTTGCCGTAGCGGGTACAACAGATGGTCGTACGCCTGGCACCGTTGCGGGCGTTGGCGTAGATGATCGACTCCATCATGGCCTTGGACTTACCCATAGCGTTGATGGGATAGGCCGCTTTATCGGTAGACAGGCACACCACCCGCTCAACGCCCGCTTCAATCGCGGCGTGCAACACGTTGTCAGTGCCCATGACGTTGGTGCGCACGGCCTCCATGGGGAAGAATTCGCAGGAAGGAACCTGCTTCAGGGCTGCGGCGTGGAACACGTAGTCGACTCCCTGCATGGCGTCCCGGACGCTCTGGAGGTTGCGGACGTCGCCGATGAAGAAGTGCACCTTGCCGGCGTGGCCGGGCCACTTCTCCTGTAGACTGTGGCGCATGTCATCCTGCTTCTTCTCGTCGCGGGAGAACACGCGAATCTCCTCTACGTCCGTCTCCAGGAAGTGCTTAAGTACGGTGTTGCCGAAACTTCCCGTGCCGCCGGTTATCATGAGAGTCCCGCCAGTGAATGCGCTCATCGGCGCGCCTCCTTCCGCTTCGCGCCCGTGATCTGGTACGCGATAAACTTCGTGTTGGTAACCGCATATCTTCTGAAAAGCCGCCTCGGCTCCTGGAGGAACCGGAAGAGCCACTCCAGCCCCGCCCTCTGCATCCATCCAGGCGCTTCGGGAACCACGCCGGCGAGCACGTTGAACGCCCCGCCCACTCCTACCATGAGGGCGGGCACGCGCCCCCTCAGCTCATGGCAGAACACCTCCTGGCGGGGGGCTCCCAACGCCACCCAGAGGAAGTCGGCGCCCGACTCCGCGATGCGCTCGACAAGCCCGCCTTTCTCCTCGTCGGAGAGCGGCCGGAAAACCGACGGTTCCATACCGGCGATACGGAGGCCCGGATACTCCTCAAATAAAAAAGCCTCCAACTTTTCGAGAGTCCGGCGGCAGTCGCCGTAAAAGTAGTGCGACCATCCCCGCTCCGCAGATGCGGCAAACACCTCTCGCATCAGGTCAGGACCAGTAACGCGATCCATAGAAGGTGCCTGCTTGCGCCCGACGACTGACAGCGGCTTGCCGTCGGGAACAGACATGATCGACTCGGCCTGCACTCGCCAGTACGCAGGGTCATCGTGCGCCATAACACAAGTATGGGCGTTTGACACACAGACGTACTCACCCTTGGCAAACTCGAGGTTCTCGCAGATGAAGGCTAAGCAGTCCCGCATATTCGTCGCGGTGATCGGCACCCCAATAACGTCAACCCGGGGAGGCGCAGCGAAGTCAGACATCAGTACGCCCCCTTGCCGCCGAACATCGCCCGAATCGTATTGAAGACCAACCCCAGATCGTACAAGGGAGAGCTCTTCTTGATGTAGTCGAGGTCAAGATCCACCATCTCATCGAACGTGGAATCGCTGCGATCACCCGCCTGCCACGCCCCGCCGCAACCGGGTTTAACAGTCAGCCGGCGCTTGGCGCGCCCGTCATATTGGACAACCTCCGACGGAAGGCCGGGCCTCGGACCGATGAGAGACATGTCGCCTTTAAGCACGTTGAGCAACTGACCAAGTTCGTCGATCGAATGACGCCGGATGAAGGAACCGACGCCAGGGATGATGCGCGGGTCGTCCTTGATCTTAAAGAGGGGACCATCAGCTTCGTTGGAGGACCGGAGGTCGGCTAGCATCTCATCAGCATTGGGAACCATGCTTCTGAACTTCCACATACGAAAGGGACGGTAGGTTCCGTCTTTTCTTACGCGTCCTATCCTCCACTGGGAGTAGAGAGGACCGGCTCCAGGGGACTTCACACAGATGATGGTGCAGAGAACGACTCCGGGGATAAGAAGGAGTACTACAGCGATTCCACTCGCCATTAAGTCAAAGATACGCTTGACTGCGCGGTAGCCTCGACGTGAGAGCTCAGGGCGTATGCTGGAGATTTCGCCTTCTAGCAGGTGCAGGGCTTCGGCATCCGTAAGGTAGTCCGAAGAATCCCATGATTTTGCTCCAAAAGGAGTAGGAGTCTCTGGCTTTTTCGCTTCGGCTGACTCTTCATACACAGGTATCTCTAGCTCAGAAAGCGCCGGGTCAATAGGTTTGTCTTCAGTTGTCAGGTCGTGCGCATCCACGTTTGTTTGGTGAGTGTTTGAGAGAAGCTCTCTCTTTACACCTTTCTTTTCTCATGAGGTTAAGTCCTAGCTTTGCCTCTACGGTTCTGCCGCATAGCTCAAACTTGAGATAAGCTATGCGGCGTCTGCGGTCTATCTTGGTAACAAGCGCTTCTTGCCCAATAAGAGGACCGCTCGTGATAACCACACGCCCCTTTTCTATGAATCCCTCGCTCATTTCTACGGTGCGATTCTCTCTTTGGGTAAAAGCGCTAATCCAAGAAACCTCTTGATCGGATAAGGGCGTAAAGGTCTCTCCGGCACCTACCAGGCGGGCAAAGCGTGGAGAGTGACTGAGTGCAGCTATGACCGCATCAAGGTCTTGCGGATGACATATCGCAATCACATACCCAGGAAGAAGTGGCTCGCGTCCTTCAACAAGCTCTCCTTTTTGTTTGGTCAAGGTTGCCCGCTTAGGACTAAAGAGCTCTTCAAACACACCTCCAAGTCCCTTTGCTTGGGCGGTATGCAAGATAACCTCACACGCAGTATCTTCTCTTTCGGTTTCTACCTGTATGGCATACCACTTGCTCAACGTAGGTACGTTTCCTTCTCGTAAGGCTTTTGGGTTAAGCTTCGCCATCACTCTTGCAAGAAGAGCGATGCGTATTCGCAACAAGCGAGGTATTCATTTCATGTCGCTTGTACGACTCCTAAGCGTAGGCTCGCTTTACACGACATGATGTGGGGGCGTGGTTTGCGTAACTGCTAGTCTTTTTTGGGTACCGCGAGCGCGACACGCAAAAGAAACTGCGAGTCGGTGTTTCCAAGTCCTACCCATGCCATAGATTTGTGGCGGTCAACCTTTTTTACCCGTGCTTCGCTTCCCTGCAAAGGTCCATGCTCTACCGTGAGTTTTCCTGCGTGGATAACGCCTTCGCTTGCTCTCAGGACATGACTTCCATCCAAAGAGCGCTCAAGCCACCTCTGCACCTCTGCCTCTATGGGCAAAAGCGTGCGTCCTCGCTTTCCCGCAAGGACCACAGGAAAAGACAGATGCGAAAGCTCTTGCATGAGTGCTCGGGGATGAGCGGAAGCAAGTACCACATACCCCGTAAACATCACGCGCTCTGCCTTCAACCACACACCGCGGCGCTTCATAAGCATCTCCCATTTAGGACAAAATGCTTCTGTAAGCACAGCAGGAGATAAGGCGGATGCAAGTTTGGTTGCTAAAGCGTCCTCTCTCCCCTCTCCAGCATATGCAACATACCAGCGCAGGGTTTGGTCTGAGGAGGTGTGAGGGCACGAGGACAACAAGGGTTTTGGCATATGTGGCATACACGTGCTTGTTTTGTCCATGGTATGTCTCACCTCCCCGTATATGTTTTTGAGACGAGGTGAGGTGTGCCAAGATGCACGAGGGACAAAAAGCAGACTTTTTGGGGGACCTGTGGGAAAATCCTTTCGGTTTGAAAAACTGCAGGTCGTGTTTTGGGATACGTGGGTTAAGGCGAGATTTGAGAGTGCGACAAAAAGTCTACGTTTTGACGCACCCTACACGGGATTTATGCGCGTTTTATAGGTGCCTTGACCGCCCCCCCCCCCCGGAACAGGCCGTTTGCCGGAGGATATGCGAAGACTGCTTGTCGATTGAGGATTGAGGGGAGGGAGGGTAACAGAAGACACGCAGCGCGCAGTTCCCGCCCGAATACGCAAGGTCTCAAGACCGTCTAAAACGACGCACCCAAAAGAAACCGGGAACAGCAGGCAGCCAGCCGATTGTTGCATCGTTGCGTTGATGCCATGCAAACGAAAACGCAACAACAGAGTTGCCTTGTCGCAATGACTGAACGGAACTATTCAGTCATTGAACATTTCCGTTCAGCATAGGTGCGCTCCATGCGACAACCGGAGCCAGCGTTGCACTGCGCGGCTTGACGGCAAACCCAAATCACGCAGCAGATCTGGGCATCGGTGCTCCTATGCCACCTGCGTCTTGGGCGCCAACTTCTCACTCGACTCGCCGAAGAACACCTCGTACCAGGTAAGGAAGCAGTAGATGTTCCAAATGCGCATCATCTTGAGCTTTCCGCGGCCCTCCACGGTGCTGAAGTCGGCCGACTTGTGGTCGTCGAGCATTTGCACAAGGTAGTCCACGTTGAAGAACTCGTGCGCGGCCTCGCTCGTAAACGCTTGCTTGATGCGGTCGTAATACAGGTCGGTCTGCAGCCACACAGTGAGCGGCGTGATGAACGGCTGCTTGGGCATATGCGCCACCTTTTTCTGGAACCCGAGCTTGCTCGCAGCCACGCGCAGGGCGTACTTGGCGTGCTCGTCGGTCACGCGGCACGCGGTGGGCAGCTGCAACGCCACATCGAGCACCTTCTTGTCCAAAAACGGCACGCGCAGCTCCAGCGACTGCGACATGGACATCTTGTCGGCTTTCAAGCAGATGTCGAAGGGCATGTAGCTCACCATGTCCACGTACTGCGTCTGCGTGATGACGTCGAGGTCCTGCTTCGCCGCTTCGTCGAA
>NZ_CBDTNW010000002.1:0-6085 GCF_965361815.1 Rubneribacter sp. | reverse complement strand
GCCGCCATCGCGGCGGCGCTCGGCAGCCTGTCTTTGTAGTTTTGCGGTTTTCGGTCGGCGAGAGGAGCAGGGCGTGAAGACGAATCCCGTGATCGAGGGCATCCTCGGGCGGCGCTCGGTGCGCGCGTTTAAGGAGCGCGCCATCCCGCGCGAGGACTTGGAGGCCATCGTGGCGCGCGGGCAGTGGGCCCCGTCGGCGCGCAACCGGCAGGAGTGGACGTTCGTGGGGGTGGACAGCCGGGCGCGCATCGCGCGGCTGGCCGAGGCCATGCGGCGTGCGCTCGGGCTCGATGCCTACGACATGTACGCGCCGCAGAGCATCGTCATCGTGGCGCATGCTAAGGGTGCCGAGTTCGGTCGTGAGGACGACGGCTGCGCGCTGGAGAACATGTTTCTGGCCGCGCATTCGCTCGGCATCGGCAGCGTGTGGATCAACCAGCTGCAGGGCATCTGCGACGAGCCTGCCGTCCGCGCCGAGCTGGACGCGCTCGGCGTGCCGGTGGACGCCGAAGTGCACGGTGTTTGCGCGCTCGGTTACGCCGCCGAAGGGGGCGCGGGCGCGGCGCACGAGCGCAGAAGCTCCGTTATCTGGGTGGAAGGGTAAGCCTCCGCCATGCCCCCGTTCGACTTCTCGGCGTTCTTCTCGCGCTGCCCGCTTCTGCTCGCGCCCATGGCGGGCGTTTCCGACGAGGCGTTTCGCACGCTGTGCCGCGAGCAGGGCGCCGACCTCGCCTACACGGAGATGGTGTCGGCGAAGGGGCTTTCCTACGCCAACGAGAAGACGCGGCACCTCCTGGCCCTCGCGCCGGGGGAGGAGCGCGTGGCCGTGCAGCTGTTCGGCCACGAGCCGGACACGATGGCGGCGCAGGCCGCATGGGTGGAAGACGAGCTGGGAGAGGCGCTGGCGTACCTGGACATCAACATGGGCTGCCCGGCGCGCAAGATCGTGTCGAAGGGCGACGGGTCGGCCCTTATGAAGGACCCGGAGCTGGCGGCCTCCATCGTGCGCGCCGTCGTGCGAGCCGTCGAGCATCCGGTGACGGCGAAGTTTCGGCGCGGCTGGGCCGAGGAGGAGGAGACGGCGCCGGAGTTCGCGCGCCGCATGGAGGACGCGGGCGCGGCGGCTGTGACCGTGCACGGGCGTTACGCCGAGCAGCTCTACCGCGGCAGCGCCGACTGGGGCGTAATCGCGCGGGTGAAAGAGGCTGTAGACGTGCCCGTCATCGGCAACGGCGATGTGCGAGGTGGCGCTGACGCTGCGGCGATGGTGGCGCGCACGGGGTGCGACGCCGTGATGATCGCGCGTGGCTCCGAGGGAAACCCATGGGTGTTCGCCCAGGCCAAAGCCGCGCTTGCGGGGCTGCCCGAGCCTGCGCCGCCCACAGCGGCCGAGCGCGTGGCCATGGCGCGCCGCCACGCGCGCTTGCTTGCCGATCGCGAGGGCAAGAACATCGTGCGCATGCGCAAGCACGCCATGTGGTACCTCACCGGCCTCCCCGGCGCATCCGCCGCCCGCGCCCGCATCAATGCCTGCACCACCCCCGAAGACTTCGACCGCGTATTCGACGAGCTGCTGGAGCATGCGGGTTAGAAAACTTCTACATTTGCAAATCGCTCCATTTCAGAAAATATGTCACAGGTCGTATTTTCTGAAATGGATTACAGGGATAGTTTCTCGTGTAGAAACATTGTTTGGAGAATAGGTATTTTGAAGAGCGTCTCATATAGTCAAACGATGCTTTTGCAGTCTATCAATTGAAGTCATTTGAAGTTAAAATACTTCATATGCGCTATTCTATAGAAATGTGTTACAAGGAGGAAGCATGGCTACGCTCACGCTAAGACTGAGTGACGATCTTAAATCGCAAGCATCCGAGGTTGCCGAGTATTACGGGTTTGATCTTGGGGCGGTTACGCGGGCTTTTTACAGCCAGATGGTTCGTGAGCATGCTATTCCCTTGAATCTTCGGGCATATGAGCCGAATGAGGAGAGTCTTCGTGCGATAGCGGAAACAGATACGGCAATTGCATCAGGAGACTACGATCTCTATGACGATGCTTCTTCCTTGCTCGACGCTGCCAAGGCTCAATCATGAGACTCAAAGCGACATTCACGCCATCGTTTGCGCGAGACCTGAAAAGAATCAGAAAACGGGGCTTTAACGAGCACGATCTGCTGAACGTCATTGATCTCATCATTGAGAATACGGCCGATTCGCGCGAAGAATTGCGGAGGCGCCACCGTATGCACAGCCTCAAAGGAGCTTGGAAGGGAAGTAGTGAATACCATGTTGCGAATGCTGGCGACTGGCTTGTTGTCTGGCGGGAGCACGACGGAGTTGCCTTTTTTCAAAGAATCGGAACGCACGACGAGATATTTCGATAGCAAACGAATTGTCGGTATGTGGTTTTCGATTGCATTGGGAATGGAAGCGGAATAGAAGGTGCGGTTTGGCAGGGGAATAAAGATGGTTGTCCGGCTGCGGGGCCTGCGTCTCTGCGTTTTATGGCTTGTGGTACCATGCAGTCGATGGCGCTGCTTCCTTGCAACTTGGCGCCCTCGCTTAGTCTTTCGAAGAGCAAAAGGAGCATTCCCGTGCCGCATGACCCCTACAAAGCGCTTTACCTGCATCTGCCGTTTTGCGTGAAGCGGTGTGGGTACTGCGACTTCGCTACCGAGGCCATGGCGGCAGACGATGCGCGTATCGACGCATACGTGGAGGATCTGTGCCTGCAGATTCGGCGCAAGGCGCGCGAGGGTGAGCTGGGGGCGCTTGAGACGGTGTACCTCGGCGGTGGGACACCCTCTCACGTGGGGCTTTCGCGTTTGTCGATGCTGTTGTACACGCTCTCACTTTCTATGCGGCTCGAACCTGACGTGGAGTGCACGATGGAGGCGAACCCGGAAAGCCTCACCGAGCGTATGGTGCGCGATGTATGGGCGTTGGGGGTGAATCGGCTCTCCATCGGCGTGCAGAGCTTCGACGATGCGGTGCTGGCCGTGCTCGGTCGTGCGCACGACGCCGACGGCGCGCGGCGCGCAGTGGCGGCGGCGCAGACGCGCTTTGAGAACGTGAGCGTGGACCTCATGTGCGGGATTCCCGGTCAGAGCGCGGAGAGTTTCGAGGCGAGCGTGCGCGAGGCCGTGGCGTTGGGGGTGACGCATGTGAGCGTGTATCCGCTAACCATCGAGCCGCATACGCCCTTCGATGCCGCGGTGCTGTCCGGCGAAATGCCCGAACCCGACGACGACGCGGAGGCTGCGCACATGGAGATTGCGGCGCGCGTGCTGGCCGAGGCGGGCTTTGCGCGCTACGAGGTGGCAAGCTACGCGCGGGAGGGGTTCGAGTGCCGCCACAACATCGCCTACTGGACGGGCGTTCCGTACCTGGGGCTGGGACGGTCGGCCGCCACCATGACCCAGAATGCCGAGCGGCGTATGCGCGTGCAGGACGGGCGGGTGACCGACGACTTGGATGCGCGTCAGATGGCCGCAGAGGACCTCATGCTGGGCATGCGCATGACGCGCGGGGTGTCCGACGACCAGGTCGCCCGCGCCGCGGCGTTCTTGCCCGACGCCCCCGAGGCGCTGGCTGACCTCACAAGCCAGGGCCTCGTCGTTCACGAGGGCGGCCGCTTCCGACCCACCGAACGCGGCTGGCTCTGCGGAAACGACCTCTACGGCCGTCTGTACGCTTTGGCGCCATAGCGGGGGAGTCGAAGCTCCTTGGACGCGCTCGTGCGCGGTTGTGCTATCCTGAGGCGGTCTGCCGAAGCGATGGATGGAGGGACGTGATGGATTCTGCCGAAGCACCGTGGAGGGGCGGCCGATCATCTTGCATGGCGACGTTCCTGCGCATCCTGATCACGGTGCTGTTTGCGCTTGGCGCCCCTCTCGCATGCCTCGTGCTGCTGCTCACCCCTCTTGCCGTCAACGCCTTCCTCGTTTCCATACCCCTTATGCTCGGCGTTCTTGCGATCGTCCTTTTGTGGGGCTTCTCGAACGTGCGCGTGCGCGCGACCTGCCTGATTTTGGCGAGCGTGCTCGTGGTTGCGGGTGCGGGCGTCTACGCTTTCGAGATGCGCAACGTCGTTGTGCAGGAGTCCTCCGAGGAGGGCGTGCGCGTGACGGAGAACATTGACTACTATGCGTATGTTCCCTTCGACGGGCCGCTCGTGGCGCGGCTTGACGGCGAAGCGTCGCTTTCCTTCGGATCCGCCGAACCGCTCCCGCGCATCGACAGCGCCTCGGCGCTTCTGCCCGTGGCCTCGGCGTTCGTGACGGCGGTCTACCCGCAGGAGGCCACGACCATCGCCTATGCGGAAGATGAGGAGAAGCGAGCGTCCGATCCGCTTGCCAGCACCTTCCAATATAACAACAGCAGCGCGGGCTTCGAGGCGCTTGCCGACGGGCACACGGACGTGTTCCTCGGCACGAAGCCAAGCGATGCGCAGGCAGCCTACGCTGCGGAACGCGGGGTGGAGTTCGCCTACACGCCCATCGGGAGGGAGGCGTTCGTCTTCTTTGTCAACGGTGACAATCCGGTAAGCAGTCTCACTATTGACGAGGCGAAGGGCATCTACTCCGGCCGCATTGCGAACTGGAGCCAGGTGGGCGGCAACGACGCGCCCATCGTGGCCTATCAGCGCAACGAGGGGTCGGGCTCGCAGTCTCAGATGCTGCGCTTCATGGAAGGCGTGCCGCTTGCCGACGCGCTCGAGGAACTGCATGTCGACACCATGAGCGGCATCGTGCGCTCCATCGCCGATTACGACAACGGCGCGGACGCCATCGGGTACTCGTTTCGCTATTACGCCACCGATTTGGTGGGGGAGCACAACATCAAGCTGCTCGCCATCGAGGGTGCGGCTCCTACGCCCGAGGCTGTGGCAGCAGGCGACTACCCGCTGGCAAGCGATTTCTACGCCGTCACGCGCAAAGGCGACGATGACGAGAATCTTGCCCGATTCCTTGAATGGATGCGCTCCGAGGAAGGTCAGTCCCTCGTAGAAGCCTCCGGTTACGCCTGCGTGCAGGAGTAGCCTCCGGTTCGAGGGGGAGGATGCCTACGACGTTGAACTGCGCGATCGTCATTGCAAGGGCCGCTATGGGCGAGAGAAGAGGCACGCTGATTGTCGCGCGCACACCGACGCATCCGGGTGAGGCGCTGCGTGAGAAGTTTATGGACGACTACGGGATGAGCGTGCCCGAAGTGGCCCGACGCCTCTCGGTGTTGCGGCAGTTGGTGGACGAGCTCGTGCGCGAACGACGCGCCGTGAGTTCGGACATGGCCCTGCGGCTCTCAGAGTTGTTCGGTACCTCGCCGCAGTACTGGCTCAACTTGCAGCGCAGTGTTGACTTATGGGATTCGCTCGAGGGTGACAGAAGACGGGGATAAGGGGCTGTCAAAGTTACGCCGTCTCTAAAATCACAACTCTAGCCGGATTCCATTCCATGTGCTAAGATGCAAACCAAGCGGTGCCCCGCCTAACCGGGCAGCATCGTTTCGGTTCAAACCCCGCAGCCGGTCAAAGCGCGCGGGGTTTTCTCTTTCCACTCAGCTGTTCGCCACCTCCTTTCTGCCAGCATTTGCCAAAAAACGCCGCTATTTGCGGCGTTGGCTTATGCCGACAATGCCAAGAACAACAGAGAATATGGCGCAAAGCGCCAAAACGGTCTGTGGATCCATGGCAAGCACCCCCCTTCAGGGCTGCCCGGATGCAACGAAGCACCACCGCCATCGTATCACGCCCAACCGCTGCCGTCCCCTAAAACCTCTGACGCTAAGAGATTGCGCCAGGGGTTGGGAAACGATCCGCTTCCCGTTGTCGCGATAGGGTAGAGCGCTCCCAAACATCGTTGTCGCGGCTTAGCGCGCTTTGAAGGGGCCGCGTGGATGGCAATGACGTGGTCTATGGGATCTTGCGCCCATTCGGAAAGATCGAAATCATCCGCACGGTTGAGCTTGCCCGCGCTTGCAACCTCACGCTAGCATGCTCCGCCACGCCCGCAGGCTTCGACATACTCAACGACCCGGGCCGCTTCGTGACAGCGCGCGCCGCCCGCACGGCTTGAAGGCTTGCG
>NZ_CBDTNW010000001.1:0-3470 GCF_965361815.1 Rubneribacter sp. | reverse complement strand
AGGTACACGGGCAGAAAGGCCGTCACCAGCATGCCGCCCGCCACCAGCTCGTAAAGTTGGTTGGGCAGGTTGTTGGCCACTTGGTAGGAGCTTGAGAGCAGCGTGGATCCCAGGGCGAAGGCCATGATCCAGGTGCGCGCAAAGCCGGTGATGCGGGAGAGCATCACGCACACGCTGATGAGCGCGGCGGAGGAGCCGACGTCGGCGTTGCCGGCGCCGTCAAGGCCCTCGCTTTCGGCGCGCACGGGATTCGCGTGGGTTCTGTCCGCACCGGCGTGCTTGCTGACGATGGGCAGCTCCGCGGTGGATCCGGAAAACGCCTCGCGCTCGCGTCGCGAGCGGGGAACGGCTCGGTCGCGCGTCGCTTCGCGCGGGTCGGGGGTTTGGGGTTCGAAGGGATCGCGCGGAGCCGTGAGGTCCTGTCCGGCGTGCTTTCCCCCGATGACGATCTTGGAGGTTTCGCCCGGAGCGGCCGCGCGCAGCTTCGCCTTGGCGCTGGCGGGGTCGTGCCTCGGTTCCGGCTTGGGGACCACCGTCTGCGCGACGGCCGCCGCGATGGCCGTGCGGTCCAGCCCGGCGTGACGTCCCCCCACGTGGATCTCCGAGGTGGCGCCGGGGTCGGCGGGCCGCATATGTTGAGCTCGTGCGAGCTTGTCGGACATGAAACGACGCTTCCTCGTGCATCGGATATAATGGCCCATCATAGCAAACCCGGAAAGAAGACCCTCATGCGCATCCTCATCGTACGCAATAATTCCAACTCGAAGGCCCTCGACGCGTCGCTGCTTTTGGCAACCTACCTGGCAAGTCAGGGGATCGACCACGCGCTGGCGGATTCGTCCGACCTTGCGGGGGCGGACGCGCCCGAGGGAGCGGCCGAGCTTGCCGCGGGCACGGACATGGCGGTGGTGCTCGGCGGCGACGGCACCATCTTGCGCACGGCCCGGCTGCTGGGCACGACGGGCGTGCCCATCCTGGGGATCAACTTCGGCCGCCTGGGCTTTCTGGCGAACTCGAGCGACGAGGGCGTGGTGGCCGTGGTGGCTGCGGCGCTGGCGGGCGACGTGGTGGCCGAGCAGCGCACCAACCTGCGCATCGACGTGGTGTGCGAAGGGGAGGCCGACCCGTGGGGCGACGAGGATGACTCCGCAGGCGCGCTTTCGCCTGCGCCCGAGGGGAGGCGGAGCTTCTTCGCGCTCAACGAGCTGGCGGTGACGCGCGGGGCCAACGGGCGCGTCATCGACTTCGGCCTGGGCGTTTCTGGCTCCCACGTGGCCGACATGCGCGGCGACGGCCTGGTGGTGGCCACCGCCACAGGATCGACCGCCTATGCGCTCTCGGCGGGCGGGCCGCTGGTGGCGCCCGGCTTCACGGGGTTGGTGGCCGTTCCCTTGGCGCCGCACACGCTGCATTCGCGCGCCATCGTGACCGCGCCGAGCGACGTGGTGGAGATGTCGCTGTCAACCGATGCCGCCCGCCACGACGCCACGCTGTTCGCAGACGGCGAAGTGCTGTCGTTCGAACGCCCGGTGCGGCGCGTCTACGTGCGCCGCGGCGACGCCCCCACCGTGCTTTTGCGCCATCGCCACGAGGGTTTCTACGAGCACGCCGCCAAGGTGTTCTTCTGACGCGCCCGCAACGCAGGGAGCCGCTCATGCGCGCGGCGACGGCGCGGAGAGGCTCAGAGCCACAGGCGGTAGGTGGTGGCCGCGGCGTAATCGGACGTTTGGAGGGCGAAGCTTTCGACTCTCAGTCCCTCAGGCTCGGACGGGTTGGCGAGCGCGTTGCCCACGATGCGAAACGGCAGCACGATCTGCCGGGTTTCGCCGGGGGCGAGGATGTCCTCGCCGGGGTTCAAAAGCGCGTACGCCTCCAGGTCGAGCGCGATGCCGGCGCCCATCGCGTCGTCGACGCCGACGAGCAGGTCGCTCCATAGCGTGAACGTGGGCAGGGAACCCGCCCCGGCTTCGAACGGCGCGTCCGAGGCGTTGGTCATCGAGACGGCGACGAGGATGATGCTTCCATCGGAGAGGACTTTCTCCGGGCTTGCGTACGCCGTGTTCCAATCGGCGAACGATTGCGCCGAGATGATGCGGGACTCGCTCACGGCAAGCGAGAGGCCCGCGTGCTCGATCTTCCAAAACCCCAGACGGTCGAGGTCCTCCTTTTGCCGGCGGCTCAGGTTGGCCAGAAGCTCCTCGCTCGCTTCGTATGCGAGTCCCTGGACGAGGGAGGGGATGCGGGCCTCGTCCCCCGGGTTGAAGTCGACCACGTTCTTGGCGGCCCGCCCGCTTCCGGCCGAGAGCACCTCGCTTGGGTCGGCCGACGGTTCGAGCGGCTCGCCCGGCACGTAGCGTCCGACGAACCACCCCATGGCGAGGGCGGCGGCGATCAGGCAGGCGGTTCCGGCGGCGATGCGCGCCTTGCGGGCAGGCGTCATGGCTTCTCCTCTCGAAGGGTCGGGGCGCGGGGGCGCCCGGTTGTCGCCCTCGACGCTAGCACGCGCTGCCGTTTTTCGGCAACGGTGAAATATCTCACCCCTGCGTCCGGGCGCTGGGCGTGCTATGGTTCGTCGTGATGGGAGCGTTTGGAGGCAACCGACTGCGAGAGGAGACCAGCATGGGCGAATTCACGGCGTTGGCCGCGACGGCGGCCGTGCTGGTGGGCGCCGCCCTGCCGTTCGCGGCGGCATGCGCCTCCGTCGTGCGCGCGTGCTACTTCGACGCGCCCGCCCGGTCCGACGCGTTTCTTGCCCTGTACCGCCTCTCCGCGTTCGCCGCGATCGTCGTCGGGTGCTGCGCTTTGTCCGAGCTGCGGGGGGATGCGGCGGCGGCCCTGTTCGCCGTCGCATCCTGCGCGGGGTCGTTTGCGGCGGGGGCGGCGCTTGGAAGGTCGTGGCGCGCGGCCGAGGCCGCCGAAGCCCGCGCGGTCGCCGAATTGCGCGGGCTTGTGGAGCGCTATCGCGAACGGGATGCGTCGCCGGAGGCGCGATGCGCCCGCGCCGCCCGCGCGCACGGCCTCACGCGGCGCGAGGAGGAGGTGCTGCGCCTTGTCGCGCAGGGCCGCACCCAGCCCGAGATCGCGCGCGAGCTGTGCTTGTCCCGCGACACGGTGAAAACCCACGTGCGCAACCTCTACCGCAAGATGGGCGTGTCGGGAAAGGCCGAGCTTGCGGAGGCGATGGCCGCTGCCGAGCCGGCGGGCCGGGTCGGCTGAGCGAGCGGCCCGCCGGGCGGTTTTCGGGGGTTTCGGCGCCTGTTGCTCCGCCGGCCCGTCTGCCGCCCCGCCCGCCCCGTTCGCTTTCGGATTCGCTGCGGGAGGGGGGCGGGGCAAAGGGGCGCTTACTTATGATAGTAGCGGTGCTGCTCGTACTTCGGCTCGCAGCACACGTTGATGCCGAGCGTGCGGTAGAGCTTCTCGTCGGTGGCCGACAGGATCACGCTGAAGAACGCGTCGCAGCCGCGCAGGTC